>DOCD01000043.1:0-2977 GCA_003503945.1 Clostridiales bacterium
AAAACTTGCGGACGGGCGCTTTTATTGCCGTCAGTGTGATAAAATCCAGCCCTTTACTTCCTCTCTCGATATGGGGAAGATGTTTTCGCTGGGATATTTGGAATGTGCTCCGCCGTAGGTGTATACGAAATATATTCCGTCGTCCGTAATATACAAGGTCTCTTCATAGCCGCAGGGGTCGCCGGGCGCACCGTAGGTGAATTTCTTGTCGATTGTCGCGAAATACGTATCGTAAGTTACGCCGCCGATTTCTTTTCTCATAATTCACTCCCTGTCCGCATAAGCAGTACTCTGAAAATTTTATCATAAGCGGTCGTTTTAGTCAATATAAAGTTTTTTAATATTTTATACCGCCCGAGTTTGTTAAAAAATAAATTTATATGTTAAATAGCGTAGGCAAGCTGTTATAAGTTTTAATTTATGACAGCTTGCCTAAAAATTTTGTTAAGCAAAATTACTTGACAAGCATACAAAAAAAGTTTAAAATACATATGCGTTATGGATAAGTTCTCTTTTATTTCCTTGTGGGACGCGTATAACGGGCTCCTTACGAGAACTCAGCAGGAAATTACCGATTTATATTTCAATAAGGATTTAACCGTAACCGAAATCGCGGAAGAGAAGGGCATAAGCCGTCAGGCGGTTTCGGAGTGCCTTTCGGGGTGCAAAAAGCAGCTTGAAGAGTACGAAGAAAAGTTGCATTTTTTAAAGCGGGTAAGAGAAATCTGTACGGAGCAGTCGTTTCTTTTAACGGACGCCGTAAGGTGGGCGGAAGGCTTCAAGGCGGCCCACTCCGAATTTACAAAAGATATCGAAGGGCTTGACCGAATACTTAAAACGGACTATTCCGAAGAGGTCGAGCGTCAATTGCGTAAACCCGAAACGCTTAAAATTTTGGAAAAAGACTACACCGAAAAGGTTTACGGAAGACCCAAAACGGGCGAGTTTTAAATATTTAACGGCACAAGCAAAAAATTTGCGAGGAGGTCTTCGTGGGCGCGTTTTCATCGTTATCCGAAAGATTAAATCATATATTCTCGAAACTTACCAAGCGCGGCAGGCTTACCGAGCTTGAGATAAAGACGGCTATGCGCGAGGTGCGCGTGGCGCTTCTTGAGGCCGACGTAAACGTAAAAGTTGCTAAACAATTCTGCGCGGACGTATCCGAAAAGGCGGTCGGGCAGGAAATTATAAAGAGTTTAAACCCCGCGCAGCAGGTTATCAAGATAGTAAACGACGAGCTTATCGCGCTGATGGGTTCTTCCAATCAGAAACTGACCGTCGCGCCCAAGCCGCCCACTGTCATTATGATGTGCGGGCTTCAGGGCGCGGGCAAGACGACCCTTTGCGGAAAGCTTGCCGTAAATCTTAAAAAGGGCGGTAAAAAGCCCCTTTTGGTTGCGTGCGACATTTACCGCCCCGCGGCGATAAATCAGCTTAAAGTCGTCGGTAAAAACGCGGGCGCGGAAGTGTTCGAAAAGGGCACGCAAAACCCCGTAAAAACAGCGCAGCAAGCCGTCGATTACGCAAAATCGATGGGCTACGACACGGTTATAATAGATACTGCGGGGCGCCTGGAAATAGACGAAGCGCTTATGCAGGAGCTTGAAAACATCAAAAAGGGCGTCGACGTATCCGAAATTCTCTTAACGGTCGACTCGATGATGGGTCAGGTTGCCGTGAACGTGGCTAAAACCTTCAATGAAAGGCTGGAGGTTACGGGCGTTATTTTAACCAAGCTCGACGGCGATACGAGGGGCGGCGCATGCCTTTCGATTAAAGCCGTAACGGGCAAGCCTATAAAATTCGTGGGCGTGGGCGAAAAGCTCACCGATTTGGAGCCCTTTTATCCCGACCGTATGGCTTCGCGAATACTCGGCATGGGCGACGTTTTAACGCTTATCGAAAAGGCGCAGGAAGCCGTCACCGAAGAGCAAGCCAAACAAATGCAGAAAAAGATGCTCGAGAACACGTTCACTCTGGAAGATTATCTGACGCAGTTCGAAAGCATGAAGAAGATGGGCGGCGCGCAGGCGATACTTGCGATGATGCCCGGCATGGGCGGCAAAGTCAAGGCGGACGACATAGACGAAGGCAAGATAGAAAGGACGAAAGCGATAATTCTTTCCATGACCAAGCGCGAAAGGGTCGACCCCGCGATAATAAACTCTTCGAGGAAGAAGAGGATTGCGGCGGGTTCGGGCACGAGCGTGCAGGAAATAAACCAGCTTTTGAAGCAGTTCGACCAGACCAAACAGCTTATGAAGCAGCTTAAATCGGGAAAGAGAAGGTTACCCTTCGTTTAAAATGTAATAGCATATCCCTCATCCGTCTTTGCCTTGCGGCAAATACACCTTCTCCCCTAAAAGGAGGGAAGGCAAGTAAACGGTAAAAGGGCTTCCCTCTTTCAAGGGGGAAGACGATAATTATAAAAAATGCCGAAAAAACGCAAGGCGTGATTTAGTTACGCCGTTAAGCGTTTTTACGACAAAATAAATAAGTATCACGGCAAATATTTGCGTAGCAAAAATTTGCGTGAAAAAAGGAGAATTATTATGGCAGTAAAAATGAGATTGACGAGAATGGGCGACAAGAAGTCCCCTTTCTATCGCGTAGTTGTTATCGATTCGCGCAAGGCGCAGTCGGGCGAGTATATCGACAAAGTCGGTTACGTAAACCCGCTTAAAACCCCTGCGGAAATCAACATCGACGTCGAAAAAGCCAAGGAATGGCTTGCAAAGGGCGTTCAGCCTACCGAAACGGTTAAAAGCTACCTTGTAGCGGTCGGCGCAATGGAGCAGAGCAAAAAGCTTTCCGCGCCCAAAACTAACGACAAGAAGAAGAAAGGCTAAGTTCACGAAAATGTCGCGCTATTCTGCGCGCGATATTTTCCGTGATTTGAAAGGCGCTGCCTTTCTTTGCGCGATAATAAGGGCAAACTTATTATATAATCGCGCAAATTCAATCCGCTCAGGCG
>DOCD01000043.1:3159-7703 GCA_003503945.1 Clostridiales bacterium
GCGCAAATTCAATCCGCTCAGGCGCAGGTATGCGCAAATGGGGTCTGCCTGCCCAAAAGTGTGATTTTGGGCGGCAACGAAATTATTTTATAACGGCGCAACAATCCCGTTTTACCGCGCCGAGGGAGTTATTTATGTTGGAATTAATCAAATACGTAGTAGAGCAGTTTGCCGAAAAAAAGGACGAAATCGAGTACAAGGTTGACGAAAAGGAAAACGCTATCGAAGTTACCGTTCTCCTTGCCGAGTCCGATATGGGCAAGGTAATAGGCAAGCAGGGCAAAATAGCAAAGGCTTTGCGCACGCTCGTAAAAGCCGCTACGCCCCGCGAAAGCAAGAAGTACGTTCTCGAAATTAAAGAGAAGAACTAAAACTGCGTATATGCGTCGCAATACTGTGTTAAACTTCGCGTTTTTTTCAGTCACTTACTTCTTTGTAAGCTCCTTCAAAAAATGCTCGTTTGCCTTGTCTTGCTCGCATCTCCACAGTTTTTATCACATTGAATATGCACGATAAATTAACGGTCGCAACTGTTTTAAAGCCGCAGGGTATACGCGGGGAAGTCAAAGTAAAGGCTTTGACCGACTCCGCCGAGGACCTGAAGGGCTTGAAAAAGCTTTTTATCGACGGGGTCGAGTACCCCGTTCTTTCCGTACGCGCTCAGGGCGATTTCGCCTATATGGGGCTTAAAGGCGTGGCGGACAGAAACGCCGCCGAGCTTCTCCGCGGCAAGGATATGCTTGCGGAGCGCTCGGAGATGCCCGAGCTTCCCGACGGCAGATATTATATCGTCGATTTAATAGGCTGCGAGGTTGTTACGGAGCGCGGCGATTTTATCGGCGAAGTTACGGAGGTCACCCCCGCGAAAACGGATATTTACACGCTCGACGCGGGCGGCAAAAGCATAACATTCGTGGCGGCGGACGGCGTTATAACGGAAGTGGACGTTGCCGCGCGTAAAATTACCGTAAACGAAAAACGGTTCAGGGAAGTTTCTCTGTGAAAATTACTATCTTAACGCTTTTCCCCGAAATGTTCGCACCCCTTTTCGGCAGCGTGATAGGCAGGGCGGTAAAGGCGGAAAAACTCAATATCGAAGTGGTGAATATCCGTGACTTTGCCGAAAACAAGCACTTCAAGTGCGACGATTATCCTTTCGGCGGCGGCGCGGGCATGGTTATGATGCCCCAGCCTATAGGCTCGGCGATAAAGGCGGTCGACCCCGAACACAGGGCGCACCGTATTTACCTTTCGCCCAAGGGCGAAACTTTCAGGCAAGACAAGGCGTTCGGGCTTTTAGGCTACGAACACCTTATTTTGCTTTGCGGACATTACGAGGGCGTCGACCAGCGCGTTATAGATTTATATATCGACGAAGAGATTTCCATAGGCGACTATGTTTTAACGGGCGGCGAGCTGCCCGCAATGGTTGTGTGCGACTGTATTGCCCGTTACGTCGACGGGGTGATTTCGGATAAATCGCTCGTGGACGAAAGCTTCGGCGAAAACGGGCTCGAATACCCGCAGTACACCCGCCCCGCGGTCTACGAGGGGGTAAGCGTGCCCGAAGTGCTTTTGTCGGGCAATCACGCGGATATAGATAAGTGGCGCAGGGAGCAGAGCAAAAAGCTTACGCAAAAGTTAAGGCCGGATTTGTTGGATTGACGATTATGAAAAAGTTGTTGATAACAACCGCCGTTGCGGTTTTGTTGGCGATAGGGACGGTATTGGCCGTTTATTTCGGAATAAAATACTTATCCTACGAAATGAATATTTACGAAAAGGTATTTTCGTATTTCATTTTAACGCTTTGGGCGTTCAGCGCCGTTCCCGCGTTTGTGTATTTTTGCGAGTGGTTAGACACGAAAACTTTCGGGCAGGCGGTTTGGTTGGGCTACGTAATTGGGTTCGTTTTGCCTATTTTGGCTGCGCCCGTTCTTATGGTAATTTATTACGTAAGTACGATAGAAAAAATAATTAAAAAAGAAATATAAAAAGTAATATTCGAGCGAAAGGGGTTTATGAAAAAAATTCAGTGGTTTCCCGGTCATATGACCAAGGCAATGCGAATGATGGAGGCTTCCGTGCCCCTCGCCGACGGCATAATATACGTGCTCGACGCGCGTTGCCCCGCGGCTTCGTTCAACCGTAAGCTTCTGAAAATGGCGGGCGGTAAACCCGTGCTGTACGTACTCAACAAAGCCGACCTTGCGGACGAGCGCGTTGACAACTTAATGAAGCTTTTGGGCGGCAACGCCGTCAAAATAAATGCGGCGAACGCCGGCTCGAAGAGAATTATATCTTCTGCAATAGACAAGCTCGTTGCGGAAAAGCGCGAAAAAAGCCTTGCAAAGGGGCTTACAAAGGTTTTTCGCTTTATGGTGGTGGGCGTGCCCAACACGGGCAAAAGCACGGTTATAAACCTTCTGGCGGGCTCTAAACGCACGGTGACGGGCGACAAGGCGGGCGTGACCCGCGGCAAGCAGTGGATAAGACTCGACGGGTTCGAGCTTCTGGATACCCCGGGCACTATGCCGCCCGCGTTCGATAACCAGCGCCTTGCCCTGCACCTTGCGTTCGTCGGCAGCATAAACGACGACATACTCGATTTGGACGACGTCGCGTTGGAGCTTTTGGGCGAGCTTTACGAAAAGTATCCCGCACGGCTCGAAGAGCGTTACGGCATTACGGGCGGCGAAAAGCTCGAAATGCTCGACTGCGTGTGCGCGCGCAGGGGCTTTGTTCTGCGCGGCGGCGAGTACGACTACGAACGCGCCGAACGCGCCGTTATCGACGATTTCAGAAAGGGCAGGCTGGGCAGAATTACTCTGGATACCGTCGAAGATATCAAAGAAAGCTTTAAATTATGATTGATAAACTGCAATACGAAAAACAGCTTATAAAAGACGGTTATGCCCGCATATGCGGCGTCGACGAGGTCGGCAGAGGCCCGCTGGCAGGGCCGGTGGTCTGCGCCGCGGTGATTATGCCTTTGGACGATATTATCGAGAGCGTTGACGACAGCAAAAAGCTTTCCGCAAAAAAGCGTGAAAAACTTTCCGAAATTATACTGAAAAAGGCAATTGCATACAGCATATGCCTTATCGAACCGCAGATTATAGACGAAATCAATATTTTGCAGGCGACGCGGCTGTGTATGAAAAACGCGGTCGAAAGCCTTGAGGTAAAGCCCGATTTCGTGCTTACGGACGGCAATATGACGCTGGATATACAAATTCCGCAGAAAAGTATCGTCAAGGGCGATTCGTTAAGCTATACTATAGGGTGCGCGTCCATTGTCGCGAAGGTTTACAGGGATAAGCTTATGTGCGAATACGATAAAATTTATCCCGAATACTGCTTTGCGAAGAACAAGGGCTACGGCACCGAAATACATATTCGGGCGCTCGAACGGGCGGGATTATGCCCCGTCCACCGCAGGAGTTTTACGAAAAGATGGCAGTAGAAGAGCGCGACGCCGAAAACAAAAAGCTTGGCAGAAAGGGCGAAAGCCTTGCCGTAAAATACCTGAAACGAAACGGCTACAAAATATTAAAGCGAAACTACGTAAACCCGTTCGGCGAAGTGGACATTATAGCGCAAAAGGGAAATACGGTTGCGTTTATAGAAGTGAAAACAAGGCTTTCGGACGTTTTCGGCGCGCCGTCGGAAGCGGTGAATTATAAGCGTAAGCAAAGATATATCTCTGCGGCAAAGTACTTTTTTTACGAACGGGATATTGATTGCACGGTTCGCTTCGATATTATCGAAGTGTATCGCGGAAAAATAAATCACATAGAAAACGCATTTTATTGATAAGGAGTAATTTTATGGAAAAGAGAGCATACGAAATTTTTTCGCACGTAAACCGCGAAATAAGCGTCAGGATTATCCCCGGACACTTTGCCACAAAGCATTCGCATATCAGCCACTGTCTGGATATGACGGAAGTAAAATCCAGACTCGACAGCGCAAAGGCGGCGGCGAAAATTCTGTCCGACAGCTTCACGGGCGTGCCCGTCGATACCATTATCACGTTGGAGCGTATGAAAATGGTCGGCGCTTTTATGGCGGATTACCTCTCGCACGCGGGTGTGAACGCCCGCCAGAATATCGCGGTTATAACGCCCGAGCTCGTCGACGACAAGCTGATTTTACGGGATAATTTCCTGCCGTACGTTATGAACTGCCACGTGCTTTTGTTGACGGCTTCGGCGACCACCGGTCAGACGGTGAACAGCGGTATCGAGGGCATAAGATACTACGGCGGTACGCCCGTCGGCGCGGCGACCGTGTTCGGCGGCGAATTTGCGTGCGACGTGCCCGTCGTAAAGCTTTTCGGCGTAAAGGATTTGCAGGGCTACGTTTCCTATTCCCCGCAGGATTGCCCCATGTGTAAAAGGGGGTTGAAGGTTGACGCGGTTGTCAACTCGTACGGCTATTCCAAAATTATATAAACGGTTCACAAAAATTTACTTCTATTCTGCGAAGTAAATTTTTCGTGATATAAAAGGCGCTGCCTTTCTTTGCGCGATATTAAGGGC
>DOCD01000043.1:8002-14127 GCA_003503945.1 Clostridiales bacterium
ATTTTTGCGCGCGCCGTAAATATTTATTAAAACGCAAAAAATAGTTTTGTGAAAATTGCGACACACCCCTTAAAATGAGTTGCGTTTTTGAAAAAGTTCTGTTAATATAGTTTTCGGCTTCGGGCAGTCCGCTGCCCTTTTCGGGGCAAGAATGCCACGTTATTAATAAGGAGTAAAAGTCATGAAAGGTTTGGTTGAGGCAATAGAAAAAGAAAATATGAAAAAGGAAGTGCCCGCTTTCAACGTGGGCGACACCGTAAAGGTCGGCTTCAAGGTTATCGAGGGTACGAAGGAAAGAATTCAGAACTTCGAAGGCGTAGTTATCGCCAAAAAGCACGGCGGTATCCGTGAAAGCTTTACCGTGCGCAGAATGTCGTTCGGCGTAGGCGTCGAGAGGACGTTCCCCGTACATTCCCCGAAAATCGCTTCGATAACGGTCGTAAGAAAGGGCAAAGTAAGAAGGGCAAAGCTCTATTACCTGCGCGGACTTACCGGCAAGGCTGCAAAGATTGCGGAAGTGAAATAATGTGTAATAAAAAAGCTCTTGCTGTGCGCAAGAGCTTTTTGCGTTATAATAAACGGCGCAATACTGCGTTGAAGCCTTGTCCGCCACGGGTCACGTACGTCTGTGTACGCTCCCCTCGCGGATAATGCTTCGCCTTGTCTTGCTTGCTTCTTATAACGCAACAGCTTATCAGCCGCGTTCTGCTCGGTTATCGTAAGCAAACTTGCGCTATTACAAGCGTCGCAATACTGCGTCAAGCATCGCCGTTTTTTCGGTTACATACTTCTGTGTATGCGCCCTCAAAACGGCTCGCTTTCCTTGTCTTGCTTGCTTCTTATAACGCAATAGCCGCTATCATTCAAGCCTTCCCCCGCTTACAGGGGGGGGGGGAAGGTGGCACGAAGTGACGGATGGGGGGAGTGGTAGCAAATATACCCCCATCACCGCTAACGCGGAGCTTCCCCCTTAAAAAGGGGAAGCCGAAAATAGAAAGGCATTACAAAGGAGGACCGATTATGTTATCAAAAATAACCAGCTTCGCGCTGAACGGTATCGAGGGGATTCCCGTCGAGGTGGAAACGGATATAAATAAAGGCATGGTCGCGTACGACCTTGTCGGGCTTCCGGACGCGGCGGTCAAGGAAAGCAAAGAGAGGGTGCGCTCCGCGATAAAAAACAGCGCGCTCAGGTTCCCCGTAAACAAGATAACCGTAAACCTCGCGCCAGCCGACGTCAAAAAAGAAGGGTCGCAGTACGATTTGCCTCTTGCTATAAGCATACTTAAAGCGAGCGACCAGCTTTCCGCTGAATGCGACTTCGTGTTTCTGGGCGAGCTTGCGCTCGACGGCGCGCTCCGCCCCGTAACGGGCATATTGCCCGTCCTTATTTCCGCGCGAGACGCGGGCTTTAAAAAATTCGTTATCCCCGAAGCGAACGCCAACGAGGCGAGCTATATCGCGGGCATAGAGGTTTACGCTTTATCCTCGCTTTCGGAGGTTATAGCCTTTTTAACGGGCGAAAAGCAGTTCGCGCCCGTAAAGGCGCGCAGCTTTTCCGTCGCCTCGGCTTCGCATTCGTACAATTCGGATATGTCGCTTGTAAAGGGGCAGAAGGCGGCTAAGCGCGCCCTTGAAATAGCCGTCGCAGGCGGGCACAACATTCTTTTGTACGGCCCTCCCGGCACGGGCAAAACAATGCTTGCGCGCTGTATCCCTACGATTATGCCCGATTTGACCTTCGAGGAGGCGCTCGAAGTGACTAAAATTCATTCGGTTGCGGGCGAGCTTACGGAGGAGGGTATAGTCACGCTGCGTCCCTTCCGCACGCCTCACCACACGGCTTCCGCGGTTTCGCTCTGCGGGGGCGGCAACTCGAAAATCCGCCCGGGCGAGGTTTCGAAAGCGCATAAGGGCGTGCTGTTTTTGGACGAGCTGCCCGAGTATGCCCGTCACGCGCTCGAATGTCTGCGCCAGCCGCTCGAGGACAGGGTGATTACCGTCACCCGCGCGGGCGGGGCGGTCACCTTCCCCGCGGACTTCATTCTGTGCGCGAGCATGAATCCCTGCCCCTGCGGCAATTTCGGCTCCGCAACCCGACAGTGCAGCTGTACGCCCGCGCAGATTCATAAATACAGAAGCAAGGTTTCGGGTCCGCTTTTAGACAGAATAGATTTGCACGTCGAAGTGGACGGGGTAAATTACGACGACTTTATTTCGGAGGAGCGGGAGGAAACGAGCGCGGAAGTAAAGGAGCGTGTGGAGCGCGCTCGCGCGGTTCAGCGCGAAAGGCTTGAAGGCGAGGGTATGGACGTAAACGCGAATATGGGCGAAAGGCAGCTTAAAAAGTACTGCGCCCTATCCCCCGAATGCGAAAAAATACTCAAAAACGCTTTCGAAACGCTGCACCTTTCGGCGCGTGCGCGTTCGAGGATAATCAAGGTTTCGCGCACTATTGCCGATCTGGACTTTTCCGAAAATATCCGCCCCGAGCATATTCTCGAAGCGGTATCCTACCGCAGCGGCGATTTGAAATGAGCGGGTACGAAAAATACGAAGAGGATATAATTATCCTTTCGGGCTTTAACGAGCTGACTTACGAAACAAAGCGAATATTGCTGTCCGATTTTACAAATCCGCATATCGATTTGAAAAATCACGAAAAATTTCTGATTAAAACGCTTTCGGACGGCGTATATAATAATGTGTCGGGTAAATTTTACGACCGCGCTTACCGCGACGAGGTTTTGCGCGGGCTCGAAGCAAGGGGCGTTAAGTGCGTTACTTATTTTTCGGACGGCTACCCCGACAGCCTTAAAAATATCCCGTCGCCGCCCGTAATGCTGTATTGCAAAGGGGATATAAGCTTACTTAAAACAAACTGCTTTTCGGTAGTAGGGTCGCGTAGCGCACCGCCCAAAACCCTAGCCGACTGCAAAAAGCTTGCGGGCGAGCTCACGCTCGCGTTCACCGTGGTATCGGGAGTAGCCGACGGCGCGGACAGCGCGGCGGTACGGGGCGCGCTCGACTGCGGAGGAAAGGTTATCTGCGTGCTTGCGAACGGGTTCGATAAAATTTATCCTTTAAGCGCCGTAAACTTACATCGCGCGGTTGCGGAAAAGGGCTTGCTGATTACCGAATACCCGCCCGAAACCGCCTGCAAACCCTATCACTTCCCCGTGCGCAACAGGATAATTGCGGGGCTTTCGAGGGGCGTTCTGGTAGTCGCCGCCGCGGAAAAGAGCGGCGCGCTCATTACGGCGGATTACGCCGCCGACTACGGCAGAGACGTGTTCGCGTTTCCGTATAGCTTAGGTTCGCCCGAGGGCGCGGGTTGCAACGCGCTTATAAAAAACGGGGCGTATCTAACCGAAAATATACTTGACATATTCCTGAAATATGGTTTAGACTGTAATACGCAAAACTCGCCCGAGCTTTCCGAAGAGGAGGACGAGGTGTACAAAGCAATAAAAAGCACGGGTCAGGCTTTTTTGCCGCAGATTGCGCAAAAGCTCGGCAAACCGTCGTTCCGGCTCATTCCCGTATTGTCCTCGCTGGAAATAAAGGGGCTTATAGTCAGGCTGGGCGGAAACAGATATTCGGTTATTTAACTATCATAGAGAGGCTATTTATGGATTTGATTATCGTCGAATCGCCGTCGAAGGCGAAAACAATTTCAAAATACTTAAAGGGCAAATACAAGGTCGACGCGTCGGGCGGGCACGTCAGGGACTTACCCGAAAAGACGCTCGGCGTCAGGATAACCTCCAACTTCGAGCCCAAATACGAAATCACCCCCAGCAAAAAAGAGGTCATAAAGAGGCTGGAAGCGGAGGCGAAAAAAGCCGACAGAGTATATCTCGCAACCGACCCCGACCGCGAGGGCGAGGCGATAAGCTGGCATTTGCAGACAGTTTTGGGGCTCGACGAAAACGGCGACAACAGGATAGAATTCAACGAAATTTCCCCTGCGGCGGTCAAAAACGCCCTTGCTAACCCCAGAAGGATAAACTATAACCTCGTCGACGCGCAGCAGGCGAGGAGGGTTTTAGACAGGCTCGTGGGCTACAAGCTTTCACCCCTTTTGAACAACCGTATCCAGAACGGGCTTTCGGCGGGCAGGGTTCAGTCGGTCGCGCTCCGCTTAATCGTAGACAGAGAGCGCGAAATTCAGGCGTTCGTCCCCGACGAGTATTGGACGTTTACCGCAATGCTGCAGGATACCGCGCGCAAGTACGTGCCCTTCAAGGCGGTGTATCAGTGCAAAAAGACGGGCGAAAGCGTCGGCAAGGAGCTTGCAGACAAGGTCGAAGAGGCAGTTAAAAATTCACCCTTTACCGTAACCAAAGTAAAAAAAGGCGTAACAAAACAGCACGCGCCCGCACCCTTCACGACCTCGTCGTTGCAGCAGGACGCGTCGAATAAATTCGGAATGACCTCTCCCGAAACAATGCTCGTCGCGCAGCATCTGTACGAAGGCATGGACGTGGGCGGCGACCATATCGCGCTTATAACCTATATCAGGACGGACTCCGTCCGCGTTTCCAAGGAGGCGCAGGCGGGCGCGCTCGAATTCATTAAAAAGGAATACGGCGAGGAATACGCGCCCGAAAAACCCAACTACTACGCTACAAAGAAAGGCGCGCAGGACGCGCACGAGGCAATTCGCCCCATTAACCTTGCCGTTACCCCCGCAAGCGTTAAAAACGCGCTGGACAAAAAGCATTACAACGTATACAAGCTTATTTACGACAGATTTATAGCTTCGCAGATGGCGGAGGCGAAGTACAACTCTATGCAGGTCGACGCCGAGTCCGCGGGATACACGTTCAAAGCGAGCGGCAAGGCTATGCTGTTTGCGGGCTATCTTGCGGCGTATCAGGAGGCGGCGAAAGCCGACGACGAGGAAGAGAGCGCCAAGCTCCTTCCCCCCGTCGAGGAGGGCGACGCGGTCAATTTAACCGAGCTCACCAAAGAGCAGAAGTTCACCAAACCGCCTTTAAGGTATACCGACGCCTCGCTCGTCAAAACTATGGAGGAAAAGGGCATAGGCAGACCTTCCACCTACGCATCGATAATATCGGTGCTCACCAAACGCCGTTACGTGGAAAAGGACGGCAAGTATATGGTTCCCACCGAGGTCGCGTACAAAATAACCGATATGCTCGTCAAGTATTTCACCGACATTATGGACGTAGGCTTTACCGCGCATATGGAGGACGACCTCGATAAAATAGAGGAGGGCGGCTGCGACTGGCATAAAATAATCGCGGATTTTTATCCCGGCTTTGCCGAACAGCTTAAAACGGCATCCACCGAGGGCGACGAGCCCACCGACGTTATCTGCGAAAAGTGCGGCAGCCCCATGATAAGGCGTACGGGCAAATACGGCAAGTATCTCGCGTGCTCGAACTACCCCGCGTGCTCGAATATAGTCAGCGAAAGCGAGGTCGAGGTTTCGGAGATGCGTTGCCCCAAATGCGGCGCAAATATGATTGTAAAGAGCGGCAAGTTCGGCAAATTCCTCGCTTGCCCCAACTATCCCGAATGCTCGTCCATACTGCCGATAGACGCAAAGACAACCGAGGAAAAATGCGCGGAGTGCGGCGCGTATCTGCTGCTTAAAAAGGGCAGATACGGCAACTTCCTCGAATGCCCCAAGTGCGGCGCTAAAAGGCCGCAGACCTCTGGCGAGGGGGCGGCGCCCGCGGAAAAGACGGAGGGCAAGTGCCCCGACTGCGGCAAGCCCATGCGCAGAATGCGCTCGAAAACGGGCAAGATTTATTACGGTTGCACGGGCTATCCCGAATGCAAATTTTTAAGCTGGGATATCCCCACGGGCGACAAGTGCCCCAAGTGCGGGAAGTTCATCATAAGGCGGGGCGAAAAGATAAAATGCTCGGATAAAAACTGCGACTATTCGGAAGATATTCCCGCCGAAGAAAATGAAGGTTAAAGTAATAGGCGCGGGGCTTGCGGGCTCGGAGGCGGCGCTGTATCTTGCAAAGCGCGGCGTGGAAGTGGAGCTGTACGACATAAAGCCCGCTCGTTTTACGCCCGCGCATTCGGATAAAAATTTCGGTGAGCTCGTCTGCTCGAACTCTTTAAAAGGCAGCGACCCGTAC
>DOCD01000043.1:14343-15030 GCA_003503945.1 Clostridiales bacterium
GTGTTCCAATTCTTTGAAGAGCAACGATATTTACGGCAACGCGTGCGGACTTTTAAAGGAAGAAATGCGCGTTTTCGGCTCGGTTATGCTTGACGCGGCTGAAAACAGCAAGGTACCCGCGGGCGGCGCGCTTGCAGTCGAAAGAGAGGCTTTCGCGCGGTATATTACGCGGCGAATTAAAGAAAACGAAAATATAACGGTAATTTGCGAAGAGGTTACAAGCGTGCCCGACGGGTGGACTATTATAGCCACGGGGCCTTTAACCTCGGATGCGCTTGCGGAGGATATCCGCGGCATATGCGGGGGCGGACTGTATTTTTACGACGCTTCCGCGCCCATAGTTTCGCGCGAGAGCATTGATTTTACCAAATGCTTTTACGGCGACAGATACGGCAAGGGCGGCGACGATTATATCAATTGCCCGCTGAATAAAGAGGAGTACGAAAGCTTCGTTGACGCGCTTATATGCGCCGACAAAGTCATTTTGCACGACTTCGAAAAGAGAGAAATTTTCGAAGGGTGCATGCCCGTGGAGGTTATGGCGGCGCGCGGCAAGGACAGCTTGCGGTTCGCCATGTTGAAGCCCGTGGGGCTTAAAGACAAGGACGGCAATAAGTATTACGCGGTGTTGCAGCTCAGGAAAGAGAACGCCGAGGGTACGGCGTATAATCTTGTCGGATTTCAGAC
>DOCD01000043.1:15331-20646 GCA_003503945.1 Clostridiales bacterium
GTATAATCTTGTCGGATTTCAGACAAATCTGAAATTCGGCGAACAGAAGCGCGTTTTCTCGATGATACCAGCGCTTAAAAACGCGGAGTTTTTGCGGTACGGGGTAATGCACCGCAACACGTTTATAAACTCCCCTGCGTGCCTTAACGCCGACTTTTCTTTAAAGTCGAAGCCAGAGGTGTTTTTCGCGGGACAGCTTACGGGCGTCGAGGGCTACGTCGAATCGGCGGCAAGCGGCATACTTGCCGCAGTACATATGTATGAGAAGCTCAACGGCAGGCAGCCGCAAATCCCCGACAATACGACGGTAATGGGCGCATTGTCGGCGCATATATCGGGGGCAACGGAAAATTTCCAGCCTATGAACGCCAACTTCGGCATTTTAAAGCCCGCCGAAAAAAGGATAAAGGACAAAAAACAGCGCTATGCGTATCTTGCGGAACGCGCGCTGGAAAACATAAAAGCGTACAAATCGTCTTTAAATATAAAATAAACGTAAAATGGACGATAGTTTTTTGCGATGCGCAAAGCTTCACTGCGTTCGCACGCAGAATAGAAAACTTTTTTTGTGAGGAGTTATTATGACTGAATTTCACGCAACCACGATTTGCGGAGTAAAGAGAAACGGCAAAACGGCGATCGCAGGCGACGGTCAGGTGACCATGGGCGAAAGCGTAATATTCAAAAACAGCGCGACAAAGGTAAGGCGTATCTACGGCGGCAACGTCATTTTAGGCTTTGCGGGTTCTGTTTCGGACGCGTTTTCGCTGAGCGAGAAGTTCGAGGGTATGCTCAATAAATTTTCGGGCAACCTTATGCGTTCCGCGGTGGAGCTTGCCGAGCTCTGGCGGTCGGATAAAGCGGTAAGAAAGCTCGAAGCTTTGATGATAGTCGCCGATAAGGACACAATGCTCATAGTTTCGGGCACGGGCGAGGTAATAGAGCCCGACGACGGAATAGCGGCGATAGGCAGCGGCGGCAACTATGCCCTTGCGGCGGCGCGTGCGCTGTATCAGAATACGGATTTTACCGCGGAGGAAATCGCTCAAAAATCGCTTAAAATAGCAAGTGAAATTTGCGTATATACAAACGACAATATCAAGTGTGAGGTAATTTAAAAACGCATATATACAATGCAATACGGCGTTAAACTCCGCTTTACTTCGGGTCATTTACTTCTGTGTAAACTCCCCTTGTAAATGCTCGTTTGCCTTGTCTTGCTCGTATCTCTGCGTTTTTAGCGGTTTAAAATATTAATTTTAAAGAGGATTTTTTATGGACTTAACGCCCAAACAAATTGTTCATGAGTTAAATAAACACATCATCGGGCAGGCGGAAGCGAAAAAGGCGGTTGCAATCGCGCTAAGAAACCGTTACAGAAGAAGCTGCCTTTCCCCCGAATTGCAGGAAGAAATCACGCCTAAAAATATTATAATGAAAGGCCCTACGGGCGTCGGCAAAACCGAAATCGCAAGGAGGCTTGCAAAGCTTGTAAAGGCGCCTTTTTTAAAAGTGGAAGCGACCAAATATACCGAAGTCGGGTACGTCGGGCGCGACGTCGAGTCTATGGTGCGCGACCTTGCCGAGTGCGCGATTCGCCTTGTAAAAGAAGAAAAGACGGCGGAGGTAAGCTTCCGCGCGACCGCCACGGCGGAGCGCAAAATCGCAAAGGTTTTGGCGGAAACGCAGAAAAGCGAGCGGGGCGAAACCGCGAAAGAGGTGTTCGAGCAGCAGCTCGTCGACGATATCCACGCGGGCAAGTACGACAATACCGTTATAGAAATCGAGGTAAACGATATGCCCAAGCCCTTGGAGCTGTCTCCCGGCAGCGGCGCGGCGATTGATCTGGGCTCGATTTTCAGCGGCATGGGCATGCACAAAAAGAAGAAGCGCAAAATCACCGTAAAGGAAGCGAAAAATCTTATTATCGCCGAGGAGGCGGATAAGCTTATCGATAACGACGCGGTAAACGCCGAAGCCATAAGGCGGGCGGAGAACGACGGAATTATTTTCATTGACGAAATAGATAAAATCGCGGGCAAGGGCAACCAGGGCGCGGACGTATCGCGCGAGGGGGTTCAGCGCGACATTCTGCCCATTGTCGAGGGCTGTACGGTAATGACAAAATACGGCCCCGTCAAAACCGATTATATTCTGTTTATCGCTGCGGGCGCGTTCCACGTTTCAAAGGTGGAGGACTTAATCCCCGAGCTTCAGGGCAGATTCCCCATTCAGGTCGAGCTGCAAAGCCTTACGAAAGAGGATTTTATCAACATCTTGACCCAACCGCAGAATTCTATTACAATGCAGTACTCCGCGCTTTTGGCGGTGGATAATATCGATTTGCATTTCACGCCCGACGCAATCGAGAAGATTGCCGAAATATCCGAGGACGTAAATTCGACTAGCGAGGATATCGGCGCGCGCCGCCTGCACACCGTTATGGAAAGGCTTTTGGAGGATATTTCCTACAACGCGGGCGGGAACGATTATCCCGTCGTTCAGGTCGATGTCAACGCAAAATACGTCGAAGAGCATCTTGAAAACATTATTAAAAACAGAGATTTGAAGAAATATGTTCTTTAATACAGGCTTCCCCTTTGGGGAAGCTGTCGCCGCCGTAAGGCGGCGACTGATGAGGTTATGAAGGCAGCCTCATTCGTCTTATTCTCACTGCGTTACGAATAATCCACATTCCCCGAAAGGGGAAGGCTAAAATAATGAACTAAATAAATCGCTGCAAATATTTTGCGAAGCAAAAGATTTGAGCGAAAGGATTTTTTTATGATTAACATACCCAAGGGCACGAAGGACGTTCTGCCCGCAGATTCCTATAAATGGCAGTATATCGAGGATACCGCGCGCGGCGTCGCCCGTGCGTTTAACATAAGCGAAATACGCACGCCTACCTTCGAGTATACCGAGCTTTTTAGCCGCGGCGTGGGAGAGACGACCGACGTCGTCAATAAAGAGATGTATACGTTCGAGGACAAGGGAGGCAGAAGCATTACCCTCAAACCCGAGGGCACGGCGGGCGCGGCGAGAATGTTTATTGAAAACGGACTTGCAAGCTCGCCCATGCCGCTGAAAGCCTTTTACATTACGCCCGCGTTCCGCTACGAAAGGCCGCAGGCGGGCAGACTAAGAGAGTTTCACCAGTTCGGCATCGAGGTTTTCGGTTCGGAAAGCTATCACACCGATGCGGAAGTCATATTTGCGGCGTCGACCTTTTTAAATAAGTTGGGCGTGAAAACGCGGCTCGAAATAAATTCGATAGGCTGCAAAAGCTGCCGCGCCGAATATAACAAGGCGCTTAAAGAATACTTTAAACCCCGCCTTGCCGAAATGTGCGAAACGTGTAATTCGCGGTTTGAAAAGAACCCTCTGAGAATTCTCGACTGCAAGGAAGAGGGTTGCAAAAAATTTACCGCGGATGCGCCGAAAATCACCGATTATCTCTGCCCCGACTGCAAGGCTCACTTCGACGGCGTCAAAAATCTTTTGTCGGATTTGGGTATATATTATACCGTTAACCCCCGCATAGTGCGCGGGTTAGACTATTATTCGCGTACGGTGTTCGAGTTCGTTTCTGACGAAATCGGTGCGCAGGGCACCGTCTGCGGCGGAGGAAGATACGACGGGCTTATAGAGGAGCTGGGCGGAAAACCTTTGCCCGCAATAGGCTTCGCCGCGGGTATCGAACGGCTGATGCTGCTTATGGAAAACACGGGCGCAGCCTTCCCCGAAAGACAAAAGCCACGCATATATATCGCGGGTATGGACGAAAAGACGCGCGCCGCGGCTTTCAAAATAGCGGCGGAGCTGAGGCTCAAAGGCATAAACGCCGAGTGCGACCTTATGAACCGTTCGGTTAAGGCTCAGTTCAAATATGCGGACAAGCTGGGCGCGGAATATGTTGCGGTTATCGGCGAAACCGAGCTTTTAAACGGCGAAGTTACGCTGAAAAATATGAAAGACGGAACGCAGTCCGCGGTTAAAACAACACAAATTTACACATATTTACAATAGGAGGATTTTATGGTAAAGGAAATTGACGTTAAGGAATTCGACGAACTTTTAAAGGGTGAAAAGCCCGTAGTGTGCGATTTTTACGCTACCTGGTGCGGCCCTTGCAAAATGCTTGCGCCCGTAATGGATACGGTGAGCGAACAGTTCGGGGCTAAGGCTGAATTCGTGAAATGCGACGTGGATAAAAACCCGGAGCTTGCGGCGCGCTACGGCATAATGTCGATACCCTTCGTGGCTGTTTTCGACAAGGGCGAGCAGAAAGCTAAAACGCTCGGCTATATGTCGAAGAGCGAAGCGGAAAAGTTTTTAAGCGAAAACCTTTAATGAAGTATGGCGAAGTTTCGGGCTGTAACAAGCCCGTTTCGAAAATTATTTACGGTTGCTCAGGCAACGCTATGCGCCGCGGTAAAAACTGCGACGAAGTTCTTGACGCGGCTTTTTCGGCGGGTATAACCTCATTCGACACCGCGCGCGGGTACGGGGCAAGCGAGTGGACGCTCGGCGACTGGATTAATCGCCGCGGCATACGCGACAATGTTACGGTGATTTCCAAGGGCGCGCTTCACGGACTTTTCGGCAACAACCGCGTAAACGAAAAGTGCATACGCGCCGACCTCGAAAAATCGATAACCGCGCTTAACTGCGGCTATATCGATATTTATCTTTTGCACCGCGACAACCCGAAAGTGCCCGCGGGCGAATTTGTCGAGCTTTTAAACGAGTTCAAAAGCAAGGGTTATGTAAAGGCTTTCGGCGTATCAAACTGGACTTACGAGAGGATTAAGGAAGCAAACGACTACGCCGAAAAGCACAACCTTACGCCGATTACCGTGTCCGAGCCGCACTTTTCGCTTGCGGTTGCGGGCAGGTGGACGTGGATAGGCTGTACGTCGGTTACGGGCGAAAAGAACGCCTGCGAGCGGGAGTGGTATAAAAATACTAAGCTTCCGCTGTTCGCGTTTTCGCCGCTAGGCGGCGGGTTTCTGTCGGGCAGGGTGAAAAGCGACGATATAAAGCGCACGTCGAAAAGTATGTCGCACGCGATGCGCGTGACCTTTTTGTCGGAGGAAAACGCAAAAAGGCTCAGGCGTTTAGAGGAGCTTTCGCAAAAAACGGGTTTTACCGTCGCGCAAATCGCGCTTTCATACGTCTTGTGCTCGGGGCTGAACTCTTTCGCGATTACGGGCAGCAACAGGGTGCAAACGCTTTCGGACAGCGCTGCGGCGGCGGATATAACGCTGACGGCGGAACAGATAAAGTATCTTGAAAATTAATAATAAATAAAC
>DOCD01000005.1:0-5433 GCA_003503945.1 Clostridiales bacterium
CCGTCGGGCGGTTCGATTATTTTGCGGTGTTTTCATAAAATTCGCATAAATCTTTCAGAGTACAGTTCACGCAGTCGGGCTTTTGCGAGTGACATACCCGCCTGCCGTGGTAAATCAAATAATGGTGTGCTTTGCCCCATTTGTCCTCGGGGATAACCGCGCAAAGCCCTTCCTCGACCTTCGCGGGCGTTTTGCCCTTTGAGATACCCAGCCTGTTCGAAACGCGGAAAACGTGCGTATCCACGGCAATCGCGTTCCCGCCGAAAGCCACGGCGTAAACCACGTTTGCGGTTTTCTGCCCTACACCGGCAAGCGTTTTCAGCTCTTCGAGGGTGGCGGGTACTTGTCCGCCGAATTTATCTATTATATCTGCCGAGGCGGAAAGAATATGCGCCGCCTTGTTGCGGTAAAACCCGCACGAAAAGATATATTTTTCCAGCTCCTCCTGCGTAAGTGTAAGCATTCTTTCGGGCGTATCGTAGTCTTTGAACAAAACCTCGGTCACCTTGTTTACGCGTTCGTCGGTACATTGCGCCGAAAGTATTACGGCGACCAGCAATTCGTACGCCGACCTGAAATGCAGCGCGGGCTGCGCGTCGGGATATAATTTTTCAAGCTCGTTTAAAATCTTTTGCGACTTATCCATACCCGAATTTTATCACAGTCCGCGCGTAAAATCAATTATATTCTGCCGAAAATTACCCTTCCGTAATCGTTTTGCATTCTTAAAAAGCCGTAAAATGCCGAGTAATTGCATTTTCTTATCAGAATTTTCGCCCTTTCGAACGAAGAGGGCGGAATTTTCAGCGAAAGCCCGCAACCGACGTTCGCCTCCCTCGGCGTGTTTATCAGGTTTGCGGCTATACCCATAGCCCTTAGTCTCGCGTTGCAGTCCATAGCCTGCGAGCGGGAGCGGAATACCGCAAGTATTTCAGTCATAATTTTCTCCAATGTAGAAATAGAATATATTATTATTTTATGTAAGGAGAAAACTTTTTGCTTTACTTTGACAATGCCGCCACGGGCGGCTTCAAACCCGACGAAGTGATAACGGCGGCGGAAGCCGCAATGAAGTTCTGCGCAAACCCCGGCAGGAGCGGGCACAGGTTGTCGATAGCCTGCCTCGAAAGGGTTTACGCCTGCCGTAAGCTCGTCTGCGGGTTTCTGGGCGGATACGGCTACGACAGGACGGTTTTCACCAAAAACTGCACCGAAGCGCTCAATATCGCGATTTTCGGGCTTATTAAGGGCGGCGACGAAGTGGTTACCACCGTCGCGGAACACAATTCCGTGCTGCGTCCTCTCGAGGTTCTGAAAAGCAAGGGGGTAAAGGTGAAGTACGCCCCGCTTGTCGGCGGCAAGCTCTCTGCGGTGGAAATTCTCAACCTCGTAAGCGCGAATACCCGCGCGGTTATAGTAACCCTCGCTTCCAACGTGACGGGCACTGCGGTCGATATATCCGAGCTCAAAAAAGGGCTGCCCGAGGATACCCTTCTGATTTGCGACGGGGCGCAGGCTTGCGGGCACGTCCCCGTGGATATGAAGGCGCACGGAATAGACGCGCTCGCCGTGGCGGGGCATAAAGGTATGCTCGGGATACAGGGCAGCGGCGCGCTGCTGTTTTCCGAAAGGGTCAACCCCGACCCCGTGCTCTACGGAGGTACGGGCAGCGAAAGCTACAACCCGAACATGCCCGACTTTTATCCCGACCGCCTTGAAAGCGGCACGCTTTCCTATCCCGCGATAGTTTCGCTCGGCGAGGGCGCGCTCTATCTTACCGACCGGCTTTCGGGGCACGTCGAAAAGGTTACGGCTTTTACGCGGCTTATTTGCGACGGGCTTTCGGAAATCGACGGCGTAAAGCTGTATTCCGAACCCAACCCCTACGGGATAGTCGCCTTCGACGTCGCGACAATGCAGTCCGAAATGGCGGCGTACAGACTTTCGGAGGAATTTTCAATATGCGTGCGCGGCGGGCTGCACTGCGCGCCTATGATGCACGAGGCGCTGGGCACGCAGGGGCTTGTCCGCGCTTCGGTTTCGGCGTTCAACACCCAAAGCGAATGCGAGCGGCTAATTTCCGCGGTCAAACAATTGACAACGTAAACTCTGCGGAATATAATTATTAAAAATTAATTTTTACGGGTACGAATATGAAAATTTACAAATCCGTTGCGGAGCTGACGGGCAAAACCCCGCTCCTTGAAATGTGCAACTACTGCGCGCGGAACGAATTAAAGGCGAAGCTTTTTGCCAAACTCGAGTACTTCAATCCCGCGGGTTCGGTAAAGGACAGGGTCGCGAAGGAGATGATAGCGGAGGCGGAGAGAAGCGGCAGGCTCAAAGCGGGCGGAGCGATTATCGAGCCGACCTCGGGTAATACGGGTATAGGCATCGCGGCGATAGCCGCGGCAAAGGGTTACCGAGTAATTTTGACCATGCCCGAAACCATGAGTGCGGAGCGCCGCAACATTATAAAGGCTTACGGCGCGGAAATCGTGCTTACCGACGGTAAGAAGGGTATGAAGGGCGCGATAGAGAAGGCTGAGGAGCTTGCGGCTTCGCTCGGCGGGATAATTTTGGGTCAGTTCGTCAATCCCGCCAACCCGCAGGCGCATTTTAAAACAACGGGGCCCGAAATCTGGGACGATACCGACGGCAAAGCGGATATTTTCGTCGCGGGCGTAGGCACGGGCGGCACTATTACGGGCGTCGGCAGGTTTTTAAAGGGCAAAAACCCCGCCGTCAAGGTGGTTGCGGTCGAGCCCGAAAGCTCTCCCGTGCTTTCGGAGGGTAAAAGCGGCGCACACGGTATTCAGGGCATAGGCGCGGGCTTCGTACCCGAAATACTCGATACGGAAATTTACGACGAGGTTATAACCGTTTCCGATAGTGACGCAATCGAAACGGCAAAACAGACGGGCAGGACGGAGGGCTTCCTTGTTGGCATTTCCTCCGGCGCGGCGCTGTGGGCGGCAACCGAGCTTGCCCGCCGTCCCGAAAACACAGGCAAAAACATAGTGGTGCTCATGCCCGATTCGGGCGACAGATATTATTCTACGCCGCTGTTCACGGAATAAATCCTAATTATAGGCTTCCCTTTCGGGGAAGCTGCCCCGTAGCTTGCGCAAGGGGCTGATGAGGTATGAATAACTATATATTCTTCAATTTAGTGATAACTTCTTTAAGCTTTTTGCGCTTTATGCCGTCAACCATGGGCGCTAACGAATTGTAAAAGTTGTCGAGGTCGGCGTTTGTCAGCCGACCTTCTCTTTTGCCCCGTTCGGCTTCGGCGATAATCGTGCGCAGCAGCTGCCCCTCGTTTTTTCCGTTCATTGCCTTCGATACGGTCTGCGCGAATTCTACAGCCGATTGCACGTCGTGCACTCCGTTCACGGTCTGTTTGTTATTCTTGTTGTTTTTGTCGTCGGGCGTGTAGCTTTTAAAATCTTTCATAAATACTCCTTGTTATAGCCTTCCCCTGATGGGGAAGTTGCCCCGTAGCTTGCGTAAGGGGCGGATGAGGTTGTTAAAACATATAATAATAATAACAATTTATGCAAGGAGCTTTATTTATGCAACTACTCATAGTGCTTGCGTTGCTTTTATTGGGAGGCAAAGGCAATGCGGGCAATATTTTATCCGAAGTTAAACCCGTGCTTGAAAGCCTGGGCGGGGAGGATATACAGAACGCTCTCAAAAGCGCGGAAGAAATATCGTCCGTTCTGTCCGCGGTCGGGGCGTTCACCCAACAACCCGCGCCATCGGCGGATATAGCCGAAGCGCAGCCCGCGGTGGCGTTTCCGCTCGCGCCGATTTCCAAAATAGCCGATAAGGACATAACGTATTCCCTTTCGCAATACATATCGCAGAATTAAACGCAAGCCCGTCGCGACGGGCTTGCGTTATTTTATTTCATATGCTATACTTATATTATGATTACAGGAATATCAACCGCGTGCTTCGATCCGAATACGGAAACGGAGGATAGCTTTAAATTGATTAAGGAGGCGGGCGCCGAAACTTGCGAAGCCGCGCTTCGCACCTTTTTCGAGTACCGCCCCGAATTTGCCAAAAAATGCGATATTGCTGGGCTTGACGTGCGTTTTGTAAGCGCTTTCCCGTCCAACTTCGAGGCGCAGCTTTTTTCCCGTTCGCGCAGGGTGCGCGGTGACGGGTTTTACTGGCTCGACCAGATTTTGCGTTCGGTGCAGCTTTTCGGCGCGAAAACTTATATTTTCCGCGGCGCACCTTCCGACGAAGATATAAATTTCATTACGGGTCGTTTAAACGAAATCGCAAACTTCTGTCTGCGCTTCGGCGTAAATCTTTGTGTCGAAAACAGCGTTACGGGTTTATGCCGTCGCCCCGAGCAATTCGCCCGTTTAAAGGCGGGCTGCCCGCAGCTTTCGGGCGCGCTCAGCTTAAAGAGTGCGGCGCTGTCGGGCTATCCGTGGCAGATGTACGCGGTGAATATGGCAGGGGCTCTTTCCGTAATCAAAGTATCCGAGCCCGAAGCTTGTAATTTAAAGCATATTTTGCCCGCTTTGAAGGACTACGCATTCGACGGCTGCGTTTTAATCGAGGATACGCCCGCCGAACGACTTAAAGCTTCGGTTGAAATTTTAAAGTCGTCGGTTTAAAAAAAGTGAAAAAAGTTATTAAAAATGCTTGTCTGCCGTTTCCCTAAAGGGAGCTTTCGGCAGAGCGTCGCGTTAAAAACGCTCGCGCGTACCGCAAGCATTTTTCTAATAAAATAAAAAAGTGAAAAAAGTTATTAAAAATGCTTGACGTACCGCAAGCATTTTTCTCAAAGAAATTTTAAAAAGTTAAAAAAAATATTGAAAAATGCTTGACGAAACAAATATAGTTTGCTAATATATATAAGCTGTCACTTTGGACAGCGATGTTTTTCTTTAAGAAAAACTCCTTCGACTTTTGTCGAAGAAAAAATCGCTAAAACTTTCATTGAAGACTGTAGCCGAGGCGCTTGCGCCGAAAGCCCAGGCGGAATGAAGCGAAGCGAAATGAAGCCTGACAACTGCATAGGAAGAAAAGAGAAAGAGATAAAGTACAAAAAAGGCAATAAGATTAATTAGGTTAATACGAAGTAAAAAGACAATTTTGCGTGTCTTGGAGCTGTATGAAGTAAATTAGTCGAGTTAGAAATGTAGAATTTTTGTAAGTTAAGGACGAGAAGACGGAAATAGCGAGATTATGCTATGAGGTTGAAAGATCAAGCTACAAAGAGCATACGGAGGATGCCTTGGTACATGGCGCCGAAGAAGGACGTGACAAGCTGCGAAAAGCTGCGGAGAGGAGCAAATATCCTGTGACCCGCAGATATCCGAATGAGGGAACTCAGCGTATAGAAATATACGTTATCATGCAATGAATCCATAGTTGCATGAGGGGAACCCGGGGAACTGAAAC
>DOCD01000005.1:5732-6007 GCA_003503945.1 Clostridiales bacterium
GGGAACCCGGGGAACTGAAACATCTTAGTACCCGGAGGAAAAGAAAGTAAAAACGATTCCGTGAGTAGTGGCGAGCGAAAGCGGAGTAGCCCGAAAGAGGGGAAGTAATTCCCCTCCGGTATCAGAATACAAAGAAACGTTAGCCGAAGATATCTGGAAAGGTATCCCGAAGAGAGTGACAGGCTCGTAGGCGAAAACGTTTTGAGTAGGATACAACGAGTACGTCGGAACACGAGGAATTCTGACGGAATATGTGGGGACCATCCCATAAGGCT
>DOCD01000132.1:0-4868 GCA_003503945.1 Clostridiales bacterium
GTCCATAATAGTTACGGCGGCTTCGGGCGCGCTCGTGCCCAGAGCGACGACCGTAACGCCTATAATGAACGTGGAAACTTTCAGCTTTTTCGCTATTCCCGAAGCCCCGTCGACAAAGAAGTCGGCGCCCTTTACGAGCAGAACGAAGCCCAGAATAAGCAAAAAGATTTTGAGAATTGCAACACCTACCATAATACACCTCATTATATTTTGCCGAAAGTCAAAAAAATAAGACCGTCGACTTAAATTACTTTAAATCGAAAGTCTTGTTACCCAGATAAGAGGTGTCAAACTCCGAGCGGTTACGCTGTGATGACGAAGTTTGCCTTAAACTACTCCCTTTCAACACGGTTATTTTAACAGTATAATTTTAATCTGTCAACCGTTTGACTGCAAAATGTAAATTTTTTATTATATCTTTTGCAGTAACGCAATAATCCGTCTTTTGTGCAGAGCTTATTTCAGCAGATAAACCCATCGTATAAGCGGCGCACACCGCCGCATCGAAGATATTAAGCCCGCGTGCGGCACAGCCGCACATATACCCCGAAAGCATGTCGCCGCTTCCGCCCTTCGCAAGCGCCGTCGTACCCCTTGTATTCACCGCAACTTTTTCTCCGTCTGTGATAACGCTGTCCGCGCCCTTCAATAAAACATGTACGCCGTAGCGGCGTGCAAACCCGTACGCATATTTAACGGGCGACAGACATATTTCGTCCACGGTCAGCCCCGTAAGGCGCGAAAACTCTTTTACGTGCGGCGTTAAAATAACGCTGCACTTTCTTTTATCTAGAATATCGACGCCGTATTTTGCAAGCGAATTCAGCCCGTCGGCGTCGATTATAAGCTTGCCGTTATAATCAACGAGGAGCTTCGATATAACGGCGTAAAGGCTTTCGCTTACGCCGCAGCCCATACCGACCGCTACCGCCTGCGAGCTATAATCGGGGTCGTCAAGACATATTATTTGCGGAAGCTTTGCCGCAAGCGCCGAGCGTACCCTTTCGGAGGTGGTAAGCTTTACGTACCCGCAGCCCGACATCAGCGCGGCCTCCGCGGCAAGCGCCGCCGCGCCCATATACTTATCGCTGCCCGCGATAATATTCGCGCTGCCGTAACTGCCCTTATGAGTGTTACGTTTGCGTTCGGGATAAAACTTTTTTATCTCTTCGTCGGTATATTTCTTTATACTACCATTATATTCGTTATAATAAAATTTTTCCATTACAGCCTCAACGAAACCTCCGCCGAGCTTATTTTTTTAAGACTGCCGGCAACCACGCAAATCAGGCTTCCGTCCGCGTCGACGTCCACCGCAAGCGCAGGCTGCTCGCCTTTATCCGTTTTAAGCGTAATTTCTTTACCCAGCCAGTTTATGTAGCTTTTGTAGTCGGCAAGCGTGTAGCTGCGTTTTAAGTTTTTAATAAGCGTACGCTTTACGGCGTCCACGTCAACGGCGCGCCCCGTCTGCCCGGAAACCGATGTCGCGATTTCTTTAAGCTCGGGCGGCAAAACATTGTTTACGTTTATCCCCATGCCTACAATCGAACGGGAAATAAAGCTACCCGAAAACGTATTTTCGATAAGCGTACCGCAAATTTTTTTACCGCATACAAGCACATCGTTCGCCCAACGGATAACGGGCTTCATACCGAAAAACTCTATTGTTTTACAGACCGCAACGCAAGCGTTTATCATAATCCTGAACGCCTGAGTGTTGCAGAAATTTTCGTAGTGGCGCATTACCGACACGTACAGTCCGCCCTCGTCAGAGATAAAGCTTCTGCCCTTCGTGCCCTTGCCCGCCGTCTGTCTCAAAGCCGTGACTATCGTATCCTCACCGTCGTCGTTGCGCTTTAAATATTCGTTGGTGGAGTCCACCTCGTTAAGCTCAATAATCCTCATCGGTGTCTCCGAATTTTTGCATTGCGGCTTTCGCCGTATCGTACGAGTATCCCTTGGATAAAAGATACTTATATCCTTTAAAAAGGTTTTGCTTTGAAATTTCCTTGCCGCGGAGATACTTTTCGAAGAGCGCCGCCGCGGCTTCGAGGTCCTCTTCGGCTTCGTCGAGCGCGCTTAAAATAGCGGATTTTTCCGCGCCGCGTTTTAAAAGGTCGGCTTCGAGCGCGCGCTTCCCCTTGCCCTTTACGCTCTGAACGTACGCCCTGCAATAGGCGTAATCGTCGACGAAATTATGGTATTCGAGCCTTTCGAGCACATAATCGCACACCGCCTCGGTATAGCCCTTTTTACAAAGGAAATCACGCATCTGCTTTTTTGTTTTCATAGACGCGGAAAGGTGCGTCATAGCCTTGTCCAGCGCCTGACTTTTTTCTGTTTCGAGCTGGATTTCGTCAAGCCGCTCTTTCTCTATATGCATGCCCGCTTTAAGGTGGAATTTTATCGCCACTTCGAGCTTTATCCCGCAATAAAATCTGCCGTCGACATACACGTTGCAACGCGTTTTGTCCTTTACCTGCGGCTCAATAGAAGTTATTTCAACCATAACGTTATTTTATCACTTGCACGAATATTTGTCAACGCGTGTTTGACATTCGGTTCGATGCGGTGTATAATTTCTGTTATGGATATCAATTGGAAAAATCTGGGGTTCGGATATATTAAAACCCCTTACCGCTACGTTTCCGACTTCAAGGACGGGAAATGGGACGACGGAAAGCTTACCCAAGACGACAAAGTCGTATTATCGGAATGCGCGGGCGTGCTGCAATACTCTCAGTCGGTGTTCGAAGGGCTTAAAGCCTATCGCACGAAAGACGGAAAAATCGTAACCTTCCGCCCCGATTTAAACGCCGCGCGAATGGCAGACTCTGCAAAACGGCTCGAAATGCCCGTTTTCCCCGAGGAAAGATTTCTTGAAGCCGTCGATATGACGGTTGCCGCAAACAAGGATTACGTTCCGCCGTTTGAGAGCGGCGCTTCCCTCTATCTGCGCCCGTTTATGTTCGGAAGTTCTGAAGTAATCGGTGTAAAACCCGCAACAAATTATCAGTTCAGGCTGTTTGCAACCCCCGTCGGTCCGTATTTCAAGGGCGGGATTAAACCCATAACAATTCGCGTCAGCGATTTCGACCGCGCCGCACCGCGCGGCACGGGGCATATCAAGGCGGGGCTTAACTACGCCATGAGTATGCACGCCATAGTAGACGCGCACAACAACGGTTTTGACGAAAACCTGTACCTCGACCCCGCCACGCGCACATACGTCGAGGAAACGGGCGGCGCGAATTTTATATTTATAACCAAAGACAGTAAACTCGTAACCCCGAAGTCGGACAGTATACTTCCGTCGATTACAAGGCGTTCCTTATGCTACGTAGCGGAAAAATATCTGGGACTTACCGTCGAGCACAGACCCGTAAAGCTTGAAGAAGTTGCCGAATTTGCCGAATGCGGACTTTGCGGAACAGCCGCGGTTATTTCGCCCGTGGGCAAAATTTACGACCACGGTAAGGAAATATGCTTCCCCTCGGGTATGGAAAACGCCGGTAAAATCACCCGTAAGCTGTACGACACGCTGACGGGTATACAGAAAGGCGAAATACCCGCGCCCGACGGCTGGATAAGAGAAATAAAATAAAAAAAGTTCGGGTTCAGCCCGAACTTAAATTTTAAAGGGAAAGAAATACTCTTTCTCTTTTTTTATTTTGACCCTGCCGTTTAAACGGTTGATTAGCTCCGAATTGAATTTTTGCTCCTCGGATTTTTTAACGGCGACGGTAAAAATAACCTCGTTTAAATATTCGGCATTTATTACATCCGCGCCGCACTCCGAAAAATATCTTAGCGCGGTATCTACGCCGGAATAATCGACAATATACAGGCTTTCCGCGCACTCTTCGTACAAAACTTTATTCGCCGCGTCGAGGTTTTCCGCCACGCAACCCGAATAAGCGCGCACAAGCCCGCCCGCGCCAAGCTTAATTCCACCGAAATACCTTGTGACAACCACCGCCGTCTGCACGAGCTTTTTGTTTTTAACCGCTTCGAGTATGGGCATTCCCGCCGTACCCTGCGGCTCGCCGTCGTCCGAAAAGCGAAGAAAATTGCCGAGACTGTCGCAAATATAGGCGTAACAGTTGTGCGTTGCGTCGCCGTATTTCGCCGCTACCCGCTCAACGAACGCCTTTGCTTCCTCTTCGTTTTCGACGTGCTTCGAGGTTGTTATAAATCTGGATTTCTCGATAACCTTTTGGGTAACGCATTCGCCGCTTATCGATAAATATTTAAGCATCGAACTTTATCTTTAAATGTACTTTTTTGCCCTTGTGGATAACGTCGCCGTCTTTTACGGGCGCGTTGATATCGGTAACCTTATCGTCGTTGAGCGAAACGCCGCCCTGCTGAATAAGTCTGCGGGCTTCCCCGTTTGACGCGCAAATACCCGCCGCTACAAGCACGGGGATAATAGTCGCAGTGTCGACCTTTACCGTCTTTTCGGGCAGATTGCCGCCTCCGCCGAACGCGGCGCGCGCCATATCCTGCGCGGCTTTCGCTTTTTGCTCGCCGTGAACGAGTTTCGTAAGCTCGAAAGCAAGTATTTCTTTCTTTTCGTTTATTCTTTCAGCTACCCAGCCTTCCATTTCACGAATGGTTTCAAGAGGAATAAACGTAAGCATTTTTATGCACTTCATAACGTCGTTGTCGTCGACGTTGCGCCAATACTGATAGAACTCGTAAGGGCTTGTCTTGTTTTCGTCAAGCCAGACGGCGCCCTTCGCCGTCTTGCCCATCTTTTTGCCCTCGCTGTTCAAAAGCAGTGTTATCGTCATGGCAAACGCGTCTTTGCCGCTCTTCTTTCTTATAAGCTCGGTGCCGGCAAGCATATTGCTCCACTGGTCGTC
>DOCD01000132.1:5213-20624 GCA_003503945.1 Clostridiales bacterium
GCCGAACTGCATATTGCAGCCGTACTTATCGTGGAGGTGCCAGAAGTCGTATGCCTGCATTATCATATAGTTGAATTCGAGGAACGAAAGTCCCTTTTCCATTCTCTGCTTATAGCACTCGGCGCGAAGCATATTGTTTACGGAAAAGCATGCCCCCACCTCGCGCAGAAGCTGAACGTAATTCAAATCCAAAAGCCAGTCGGCATTGTTGACGATAAGCGCCTTGCCTTCGCCGAACTCGATAAACCTTTCCATTTGCTTTTTAAAGCAATCGCAGTTGTGCCGAATAGTTTCGGGTGTAAGCATAGCGCGCAAATCGGTTCTGCCCGAAGGGTCGCCTATATACCCCGTACCGCCGCCCAAAAGCACGACGGGTGTATTGCCCGCCATCTGCAATCTCTTCATAAGGCACAAAGCCATAAAGTGCCCGACGTGCAAACTGTCCGCCGTGGGGTCGAAGCCGATATAAAACTTAGCCCCGCCCGCGTTGATAAGCTTGCGTATATCCTCCTCGTCGGTAACCTGCGCAATCAAACCTCTTTCTTTAAGTTCTTCGAAAATTTCCATATTTATCACCTTTTAAATAATATACCACTCATATGAAAATTTTGCAATTAAAAAAAGCGGCTTACAGGACGGATAAACCGCTAATCGGTGAAAAAATCGTCCTTCGACATGTACTCGCGCGCTTTTTCTATGGCGCGCTTTTCGATACGGGATATGTAGGAGCGCGAAATGCCCAGCTTTTTGGCGACTTCGCGTTGTGGCAAAGCGTTGTCGTCTTCGAGCCCGTAGCGAAGCGATAAAATTGTAAATTCCCTTTCGCTTAAAAACTTTTTTAAGTTTGCGACGAATTTTTCGCGCTGTATGCTTTTTTCGACCTGAGCGAAAACGCTTTCCTCCTTTTCGGACAAAAGGTCGATAAGCGTAAGCTCGTTGCCGTCCTTGTCGACGCCGACAGGGTCGGAAAGCGATACGTTGTTTTTATGCTTTTTGCCCGCGCGAAGCAGCATTAAAATTTCGTTTTCTATACACCTTGCGGTATAGGTTGCAAGCTGAGTACCCTTCCCGTCCTGAAAGGTGTTTATGGCTTTTATAAGCCCTATCGAGCCGACGGAAAGCAAATCGTCCGTTTCAGCCGCGCCCGTGTATTTTTTTACGATATGCGCGACAAGCCGCATATTGTGTTTAATAAGTATATTCCGCGCCTCGATATCGCCCGCGCGGGCAAGCTTTAAATATTTGCTTTCGTCCTCGGGCGAAAGGGGCTTCGGGAACGTCCCCCCGTCGCGCACGAGCCCCGTAAAAAAGAAGATTTTACCGAAAAGCAAATTCAACAAATCAAAAAACATACAAAACCTCTGTAAAGGTAATGTATGTTTTCAACTGTTTGTACTATGCTTAATTTGTCGATTTATGCAATTTATTCGAGCTCGAACGCGCCCGTATACAGCTGATAATACTTGCCTTTCTGCGCAATAAGCTGTTCGTGGTCGCCGCGCTCGATAATTTCGCCGTGTTCGAGCACCATAATCGCCTTGCTGTTGCGCACGGTGGAAAGTCTGTGCGCGATAACGAACACCGTTCTGCCCTCCATAAGCTTATCCATACCGTCCTCGATAAGCTTTTCGGTGCGCGTATCGATAGACGAAGTGGCTTCGTCGAGTATGAGCACGGGGCAGTTGGAAACCATTGCCCTCGCGATTGCCAGAAGCTGGCGCTGACCCTGCGAAAGATTCGCGCCGTCGCCTTTGAGCGTCGTCTGATAGCCTTTGGGTAAATGGCTTATAAAGAAATCGGCGTTGGCAAGCTTAGCCGCCTTTATACATTCCTCGTCGGTCGCGTCGAGTCTGCCGTAGCGGATATTGTCCATAACCGTGCCCGTAAACAGATGCGTATCCTGCAACACGACGCCAAGACTTCTGCGCACGTCGTCCTTTTTAATGCTCTTGATATCCAGCCCGTCGTACGTAATTTCGCCAGACTGAATATCGTAAAAACGGTTGATAAGGTTCGTAATCGTGGTTTTCCCCGCGCCCGTAGAACCGACGAAAGCTATTTTCTGCCCGGGCTTCGCATAGAGCGTTATATTTTTGAGTATCACTTTATCCTCGGTATAACCGAAAACCACGTTATTGAAGCGTATATCGCCTTTAACGGGGATATACTCGAAGCCACCGCCAACGAGAGGCTTTTTCCACGCCCAGCCTTCCTTGCCCGAAGTCAGCGTGACGTCGCCGCCCTTATCCTCGGGAGGCGTGTCAACCGTTTCGAAAATTCGTTCCGCGCCCGCAAGAGCCATTACTATTGCATTCAGCTGCTGCGATACCTGCATGAGCGGCATATTGAACTGACGGGAATACATCAGAAAGGAAACGAGCATACCCGCAAGCACCGCCGTGCGGTTAGCCGCGCCTGCCTCTATTATTGAGCACTGAATGGACAAAAAGCCCTTTTCGCCGACAAACGCCATCATAAGCACGCCGACGAGCGCGACGAGAACGTATTGAAGGTAACCGAGGTTGTTGTTTACGGGGCCGAGAACGAACGCGTTCGCGTTTGCCTTTTCGCCCGCTTCGTTCAGGCTGTCGTTGAGCTTTTTAAACTGCTCGCGCGCCTTATCCTCGTGGCAGAAAACCTTTATAACCTTCTGCCCCTCCGTCATTTCTTCAACAAAGCCGTTGAGGTTGCCCAAAGCCTTCTGGTGCTTAATATAATATTTTGCTGATTTGCCGCCTATTATCTTTGTAGCGAACAATACCGCGACAAGCATAACGAGCACGACCAAAAGCAGGGTTACGCTGTATATTACCATAAACACGAATACGGCTATAAGCGTTATCGCGGAGGAAATAATCTGAGGGATTGTCTGGGTTAAAAGCTGGCGCATCGTATCGACGTCGTTGGTGTAGATACTCATAGTGTCGCCGTGGGTATGCGTATCGAAGAATTTCAACGGCAGATACTGCATTTTCGCAAACATCTCGTCACGCATCTTCTTTAAAGTGCGGTTTGAAATGTACATCATTATTATGTTATACGAAAATGACGAAACCGAGCCTATGAAATATATGCACGCCATTGCTATTATGTTGGGATAGACCGTACCCGTCATATCGGCGTTAACGCCCTTATCGATAAGCTCCGTAACTATATACGACACGCGCGAAGCCGCGGTGACGTTGGCAACCGACGCAAGCAACACGAAAAGAACGACGAACGCAGTTGCAAGCTTATTGTTTGAAAAGGTGTAAACGAGCAATCTTTTTAAGGTTTTTGCGGGAGTTTTTGCGCCCTTGCCGCGCTTTTTATCGGATTTATTCATGTTCCGCCTCCCCTTTCAACTGCGATTCGTAAATTTCACGATAAATATCGTTTGTAGCAATAAGCTGCTCGTGGTTGCCCGAACCTACTATTTTTCCCTCGTCCATAACGATAATTTTATCCGCGTCGCAAACCGAGGATATGCGCTGCGCGATTATTATTTTAGTGGTTTCGGGCGCATGCTTTTTGAGCGACTCGCGTATAAGCGCGTCGGTTTTTGTATCGACCGCCGAGGTGCTGTCGTCGAAAATTATCACTTTCGGCTTTTTCAAAAGCGCCCTCGCTATACACAGTCTTTGCTTCTGTCCGCCCGATACGTTTACGCCGCCCTGACCCAAATCGTAGTTGAACCCGCCTGGCAGATTATCGATAAATTCCTCGGCGCACGCCTGACGCGCGGCAAGCCGCACCTCTTCGTCTGTGGCACTTTCGTCGCCCCAGCGTAAATTTTCCGCAACCGAGCCCGAAAAAAGCACGTTTTTCTGCAAAACCATGGCAACTTTGTTACGGAGCGCGTCCAAATCGTACTTTTTAACGTCCACGCCGCCCACCTTAACAATTCCTCCGCTTACGTCGTACAGTCTGGGTATGAGCGACACGAGCGAGCTTTTGCCCGAACCCGTAGCGCCGATTATGCCGACCGTTTCGCCCGCGGCGATATGTAAATTTATGCCCGAAAGCACGTTTTTATCTGATTTTTCGGAATAAGCGAAATCAACGTTTTCGAAATCGACCGTGCCGTCGGCTATTTGGGTTATCGCCCCTTCGGGGTTACTTATCGTCGCTTTTTCGTCGAGCACTTCGCAAATCCTTTCCATACTGCCCTTTGAAAGCGATATGAAATTAAGGCACATCGCGACCATCATTACGCCGGAAAGTATCTGCGCCGAATACTGTATAAGCGTCTGAAGCTGCGACGGGCTTACGTTGCCCGAAATATTCCCTATCTCCATATTGGCGCCGAGCGTAAGAATTACTATATTGACGGCGAAAAATACGAGGTTTACGCAGGGCATCATTATTGTAAGTATTCTTTCCGCTTTTACCGAATATTTATAAACCTCGCCCGTGGCGCGCTTCATTTTTTCGATTTCACTGTCCTCGCGCACATAGGATTTTACGACCCTGATTGCGGTGAGGTTTTCCTGCACGACCGCGTTGAGCCCGTCGTATTTTTTGAACATCATTTTGAAGTGCGGCGCGACCCTGACCATACAGAAAGCGACAACGATACCGAGAATAAGCGCCGCGCCGCCGAAAATCAGAGCCATAAACGGCTCTATAAACAGGGTCATAACAATCGACGCGATAAACAGCACGGGCGCGCGCACGAGCATTCTTATAGCCATCTGGTACGCGTTCTGTACGTTGGTTACGTCGGTCGTAATCCTCGTTATAAGCCCCGAAGTGGAATAATTATCGATATTGGAAAACGAATACTTTTGCAGGTTGTCGTACATATCCTGCCTTAAATTGTGCGCGAAGCCGCAGCTTGCCTTTGCGGCAAGCTTCCCGCCCCATACACCGCACAATAAAGCGAACACGGCGCACGCTATCATAAGCGCCGCGCAGAGAGCTATCCCCGACACGTTGATTTCGGCGATTTCGCCCTTTGCAAGGCGTTCGAACTGCCCGACTATGTAGGTCATCATAAAGGGTATAAGTATTTCCATAACCGCTTCGCCTATCATAACGAGCGGACAAAGTATCGACGCGACTTTGTATTCCCTTACGCTTTTCAACAGCGTTTTAAACAAAACTTTACCTCCATTAATTTTTACGATATTGAAAGCAATTATAAAGAATTATAATTTTTGTGTCAAACGAAAAATGAAAAAAGAATTTTGAAAATTTTATTTGACAAACCTTAACAAATATTGAAACATAAAAATTCGGGCTTTTTTAAACCCATCCCGCTTCTGCGGGAGGGGTTTGCTGCGATTAAGGTGAATTATCATATCAAGTGCAACGGAGTGAGAAAAAAAGTAGTTCATATAAATCAACTGTGTTAGAATAGTTTTGCAAAAGAAATTCTTAACCAGAGGAAAAATATGAACTACACCCATCTTACCATAGAAGAACGCTGTTGTCTACGAGAATACTACCTTCAAGGAAAAAGTTATAGAGAAATTGCGAAATTAATCGGAAGAAACGTTAGTACCGTATCTCGAGAGATACGGAGAAACTACCACAGAATGTATGTCAAGTTTACTTACTATCCATCTACGGCTCAGAATAAGTACGAACGCAGACGTAGATTTTGCCATCGCGGTATGTTCGGCAACGATGAGATTGTTGAATACATCGAAGAAAAACTTGCTTTAACCTGGTCTCCCGAACAAATTGCTAATACTCCTTGTAATTTAAAATTGCCGTCTTGTAAAACTATTTACCGTTGGCTGTATGAAGGTTATATAGCTAAAGGCAATTTAAAAGTATTACGCAGGAAAGGTAAAAGCAGAACGGCAACCGAACAAGGAAAGCTCACTAAGGGCAAAAGTATACGAAAAAGAGACAAAAAGGTATTTAAACGCAAAGAATTCGGACACTGGGAAATGGATACGGTAGTTTCCGGCAGAGGTAAAACAAAGGCTTGTTTTGTAACATTAGCTGAGAGAATGACGAGATTTTACATAGCATTAAAATGTCCTAACAGAGAAGCAGAGAACGTGAAGAAAGTAGTTATTGAAGAAATGTCTAAACTACCGAAAGCTGCGGTTAAAACAATTACTACGGATAACGGAAAAGAATTTGCACGTTGGGAAGATATTGAAGATGCTTTAAATTGTGAGGTTTATTTTGCGGATGCTTATTGTGCTTGGCAGAAAGGTACTAATGAAAATCTGAACGGTTTACTTAGAGAGTTCTATCCCAAAGGCAGAAATCTTTCTCGAGTTAGTTCTAAAACCTTACAAAAAAATCTGGCGCTTTTAAACGCCAGACCTAAGAAAGTTCTTAATTACCAAAAACCTATTGATTTATTTGAATTAAATCTTGCTAAGTGTTGCACTTAGTTTGACAATTCACTATTAAATTGCCCAGTTTCCGTTTTTGAATACGGGGACGCGCTTTCCGTCTTTGGTTATGCCCGTTATCGTCATATCCTTGCTGCCTATCATAAAGTCGACGTGTATCATCGAACTGTTCACGCCGAGCTTTTCACACTCCTCGACCGAATAATTTTCGTAATTTTCGAGGCAGTTGTTGAACCCTCTTCCGAGCGCGAGGTGGCAACTCGCGTTCTCGTCGAACAAAGTATTGTAGAAAAGTATACCCGTGTTGTTTATGGGCGAATCATAGGCTATGAGCGCGCACTCGCCGAGGTACGCCGCGCCCTCGTCCATAGAAATCATTTTTTCGAGCAAGTCCTGATTTTTTTCTGCAAAAACCTCGACGGCTTTACCGTTTTCGAACCTTATCCAGAAGTTTTCTATAAGCTTGCCCTGATAGGATAAAGGCTTTGTTGCAACTACCTTACCCTCCGCCTTGCCGCGCATGGGGATTGTGAACACCTCCTCGCTGGGAATGTTGGGGTTAAAGTAAATATTGCTGCCGAGCGTATACTCGCCGCCCGCCATGAATATACCCTTAGGGTTGAGCCCGACGGTGAAATCGGTGCCGTCGGCGCTCTTGTATTCGAGCTTTTCGAACTTATAGTCGTTCAAGAACCTGCAACGGTCGGCAAGGTTTTTGTTATGAACTTCCCACGCCTTTATGGGGTCGTCGTCCACGCGCGAGCAAAGGAGAATATCTTCCCAGAGCTTTTCCACCGCGTCGTCGGGGTTCATATCGGGATAAATCTTTTTAGCCCATTGCTTTCCGGGGACGGCTGCTATACACCACTGGTATCTGTTTTCGAGCTTGTCGCGGAAAGGCTTGATAAAGGGAAACCTCGCCATGTTCGCTTTGGAAATCTTTTCGCTGTCCGTACCGTTGAGCCCGTCGGGGTCGTCGGAATCCAGCCAGAGCTGACAGGAAACCTTATCGACCTTTCTTTGCCACTGCGCCCTTTCCACTTCCGTAAAATCGGAAAGCGATTCGAGCGTTCTGTAGTCGAAATGCAATTTGGAAACGGGCATATAAGACCACTCTACCGTAACCCTTTCCGCGCCGAGTTTATAACACTCCTCCACGCACATTGCGACAAATTCGGGCTGGTCAAGGTCGCACCTTATTATAACCTCCTGCCCTTTTTGCACGTTGAGCCCGCACTTTGCGATAAGCTCCGCGTATTTTTTTAATCTTTCACGCTGCATAATTATAAATTCCTTTAGTTTTTTATTTATTATACCACGCAAAAAAAATCCTCGCAAGAAAATTACGCAATTTTTACCATAATTTATAACGGCTTATTTTCTTTTAGATTTTAATATTACTATCGCAATAAACGCCGCAAGCAGAACCGCGCACGTGCCTAAAAGTATTGCGTACATTGCGCCGAGGGGCACCGAATTGCCGAAAACGTACAAATTTGCGTCAAACCCGTCTTTAATGCCCTCAATTGCTTCCGCGGGAACGCCCGCGTCGGATAAAGCCGTTAAGTATCCGCCCATATAATGCGTACGCATTATCCCGACGCTGTAAGTGCCGGGCAAGAGGCTTAATACGTTTTGAAGCCCCTTCGAAAAGCTGGATATCGGCATATACGCGCCGCAAATAAAGCCGTACATCGAGGATACGAGAGTATCGACGGCGGACACGCTGCCCTGCGTTTTTATGAAATTTCCTACAATCCCCGCAAGCAGAGTGCCGAAAAGTATGCCACAGATACAGTCGACAATAATCATAAAGAAGTCGCCCGCGTTGATATACCAACCGACCGCGGCAAGGTAAATATGACCTATGCACATAGTGACCATAAGCACTATAAACGTAACGAAAAAGTTGGAGGCGAAGTACGCCAGCGAAACGGTTGTCGACTTAATGGGCGAAACCCTGAAATCGTTTATCGCGGACTGAATTTTATCTTCCACCATTACAAGGTTGGAACAGAACGCGACCGTCACCGCGCTTACGCTTAAAATCGAGGACATCAACCATGCTCCCGCTATGCCGTTTACAATTCGGTCGTCGACGGTGAACCCCTCGGGGAACGCCGCCTCGAAGCTCTGTATATATACGTTTTTTAAAAACGTGACGTACAACACGAGCAGAATAAGCGGGGTTATAAGCGACATAAAAAACGAAACCTTGTCTTTGAAATAGTATTTGGTATTTCTCAAAACCAAAGAAAAGAATTTTTTCAACTCCGTCATATTACACCCCTTTCAAATCCTTACCGGTGACCTTTAAAAACACGTTATCCATATTGCCTTTCAGTATTTCGAAATCGTCGAAAAGCTGCGGACTTTGTTTTACGAACTCAGCGGCTTCCGCCGTGCCTTTCAGCTCGACCTCGGTAAAATCGCGTTCGTTTTTACATATATAGCCCCGTTCTTTAAAGAACTTTTCCGCCTCGTCCCTATGATTGTAGAATTTAATGAAATCGCTGGCGTAAGCGTTTTTGAGGTCGTGCGGGGTGCCCTCCGCCGCAATTTTTCCCGAATCGATTATAACGACGTAATCCGACTCCGACGCTTCTTCCATATAATGCGTGGTAAGAAAGACCGTAAGCCCCGTTTCCTTGCGAAGCTTATCGACGACGCCCCAGACGGTTATTCTCGTTTTCGGGTCGAGCCCGGTCGTGGGCTCGTCTAATATGAGTAATTTCGGCTTGTGCAAAAGCGCGCGGGCGATGTCAATGCGCCTTTTCTGCCCGCCCGAAAGTTTGTCAAGTTGGCGTTTTAAAATATCTCCCAAATCCAAAAGCTCGCATATTTCTTCGAGCCGTGATTTGAACTCCTGACCGAAAACGCCGTAAAAACTTGCGCGTGATTTAAGGTTGTCATAGACGGAAAGCTTTTTATCGAGAACCGAGTTTTGAAAAACGATGCCTATATTGCGCTTTATTTCCGCCGCCTCATTGTCGATATCGTGGCCGCAGACCTTCACAGTGCCGCCGTCCTTGCCGAGTATACCGCTTATAATATTAATCGTCGTCGATTTACCCGCACCGTTTACGCCGAGGAAAGAAAAGAGTTCGCCTTCCTTTACCTTGAACGATATTCCGTCGACGGCGGTTACGTCCTTAAAACTTTTTTTGAGATTTTCGATTTCTATTATCATTTATTCCCTCCGTTTTTTATTTGCGAAATAAAACCTTTGTACGCGTCCGTAAGCATTCGGCTTATGAGCTCGCCGTCCCACTTCTGATATCCCGTCGCTATCATTGCTGCTATACCGTGGACGAATATCCACATTTCGGCGTGCAATAAATACGCGTCGTCCTTATAAAGCCCCAGATTTTTCATTATTATGAAAGTTGATTTATCGAAGCTGTCCTTTTCAAACTCCGCCTCCTCCGTCCTGTTGCGCATAAACAGATACTTGAAAAATTCCTTTTCCTCCGCGGCAAAGCGAATGTACCCCATGCCGATTGCCTTATATTCGGGGAACTCCCCCGATTTTATCTGATTTTCTATAAACTCGTTAAAAGCCTGCGCAATTTTTTTAGCAACCGCGCATTTAAGCTTTTCCGCACTGCCGAAGCATAGATATATAGGCTGCGTGGAACAGCTGCACTTTTTGGCAAGATCGCGCATGTTCAAGGCTTCGAAGCCGCGCTCCCTCACCGTTTGCAAAGCCGCCTCTAAAATTTTATCTTCCGTAATCAATCTTTTAGCCGGCATACCTTCTCCAAAAAAATAACATATGTTATTAATAACAATTGTTATTTTATCACCGATTGCCGCATAAGTCAAGCTTATGACACAAAAAATTTTATAAAAAATTTCAGTAATTTTCAACCAACTTACGGTTGCGGCAAATTAAATTCAAGCAACCTTGAGTTGCATAAAAAAATTCCTCTTGCAAAAGGGGAATTTTTTATTTTACTTTCATACTGGGGAACCGTAAAGCCATAAACGAATCGTCGCACAGTCTGTCGTACAATCTGCCTATGAAGGTGAGCGCTTCCGCCCCGTTGTTACGGGCGGTATACCTTAAAATCGCACCCAGCGTCAGCACCAGATCCGCAACGACGATTACGGCGAACACAACCGCCATTACCCGCATCGTCTTTTGCGGAAGCGAATCGAGCCACGCGTCGAGAGGCATATATAAAAGAAATATAACCACCACGCACAGAAATCCCCAGAAAAACATATAAGGGATAGTCGTTCTTCCGTTTAAGTTCAAAGGATACGTGGAATAATCCCACGAGCGGGTACCCATTAAAAGCTCTTCGAGAAAGCTTAACACGTATTCGACCGCGCCGCCGCCGAGCATTCCTATAAAGAATACCTGCCAGGTTTTAGTCTGCCTTCTAAGGCATAAAATTATAAAAAGCGCGCCGAAGCCGTACACAAAATTAAAGGGCGTAAAAAGGCTTCCGTTACAGAATACGAAGCCGTCGCCCCGAACGAGATTGAGTACCGTTTCCCACAGCGTGCCTACAATGCCGCCCAAAAGGTAAATCATTACCGCTTTGTAGACGTTCATCGTGCGCTTTTGCGCTTCATCTATACATATTACGTTTTCATCGGTATTCAGAAAATCCGATTTCAGCATTCGACCACCATAAAACCTATTTGTTTTGTTCGGATTTTTCCGCATCGGCTATGCTCAGCGGCGAAAGCCCCACGACGTCGTCGACAGGAAGCGAAAACGCTATGCCCTGCCCCTCCGTTTTAAGCCCCGCGGATTTATAAATCGCGTGCAAAACCGCGTCCTTGATGGTAAGCGGGACCAAAATCATAACTATATCTTTTTCGGGCTGTATAGTAATTTTAAAGTACTGCTCCGCCTCCTTGTTGGCGGTGCCCCTCGCGTGAATAACCGTTCCGCCGCGCGCGCCGACTTCCTTCGCCGCGTCCATAACGAGCTCGGAATAGCCTGCGTTTACGATGCAGAAAATCGCCTCGTACTTTCCGTCCATTTACTTATCCTCCTTATGAGGTATTTTCATATTGCTTAGAAAGCTGAATATAAGCGTGCCGATTACGCTTGAAAGCGGCACGGTAAAGGCGACGCCTTTGCCGTCCTTTATCGTCCTGAACTTCTCTTCGAGCATAGATACCGCTTCGGGAACTTTGTTTTCCTGAATTATACTGAAAATAACTGCTTTTTCGGAATTGTCGAGCCCGAGCAAAACAAGCATTTTTGCGTCGGCAGTGCCGTGCCCGAACGCCGTGACCTGCATATTGACGTCAAGCGACTGGATAAGGTCGGCATAATACTCTGCTTTGTTTCTGCCTACGACCGTTATGAGAAGCTTGAGCCTGTTTGACTTGACCGTATTTCGCCCCGCGGCAGGCTCCGCCGCTGCCGTTTCGGGTGCCGCTTCGGATTTTCTGCGCCGCAGCCTTGCGGCTTTTATCTCTGCCATTCGCCCCTCCTATTCGAAATAAATAATCTGCTCGTCGTCCGCAGAAAGTATACGCCTGAGTTGAAGATTGTCGCGCACCTTCTTCGACATAACCGCCTTGAAGCCGAGCGCCTGTATCGTTATCAAAGGGGTCATCGCCACCATTGCCACTACGCCGTAAGCAAGGCTGTAAATGCTCTCGTTGCCCCATACGGAGCCGCACGCGCCGATAACAAGGGGCAAAATAAAGCTCGACGTCAAAGGTCCGCTCGCGACCCCGCCGGAGTCGAACGCGATACCCGTGTAAATTTTGGGGACGAAAAACGAAAGCCCCAGAGAAATGAGATAACCGGGTATTAAATAATAAAGTAAAGAAAACTTAAAAATCATCCTTATTAGCGATAAGCAAATAGAAATACCGACCGCTATCGACAGCGCGATAAGCATTTCGATTTTTTTGACGCCGCCGCCCGTTACGTCCTCAACCTGCTTGTTGAGCACGTGCACAGCCGGCTCCGCAAGGACGACGACCATGCCGAGCAAAAACCCGAGCGCTACAAGCAAGGCTGGGCTGAACTCGGCAATCTGTTTGCCTATTTTAAAGCCTATCGGCATAAAGCCCACTTCAACCGCGACAAGGAAAATTACAAGCCCAAAAAAGGTGTAAAGTATGCCTATGCCAATCTGCAAAAGCTTTGATTTGGGCAATTTGAGAACGGTAAATTGCAATATCATAAAGAAAACAACCACCAGCCCGAGCGCGAGCAACACGTCGCCTATTTTACCGAATATCAGGCTGCCCAGATTAGAGCCTATATAATTTTCTATTGCATAAATATCGGTATTATATACGTCGAGACTACCGCTTGTGGTCAGCGAAAGTATCATTACGGCGATTATGGGGCCGACCGAACAAAGCGCGATGAGCCCGAAGCTGTTTTCGTTGGCGTTCCTGCCGCCTATCGTCGAAGAAATACCGACGCCGAGCGCCATTATGAACGGTACCGTTATGGGGCCCGTAGTGACCCCGCCCGAATCGAACGAAAGCGGCAAAAGGGCAAACTTTCCGCTTTCCGCAAGCAGCGCGCACACCGCGAAAAGCATCATGTAGAAAAACATTAAAAGCGCCGACAAATCTTTATGAAATACTATCTTCAAAACGGCGATAACGAGGAATATACCCACGCCCAGGCCGACGGTAATAATCAAAAGCCATTTGCTTACTTCGCCCTCCCCCGGCATTATATCTTTGACCTGATTTGCAAGCACGGACAAGTCGGGTTCGGCAATTGTTATAAGCACGCCCATTATAAAGCACACGGAAATGAGTATTTTTATTTTTTTGGATTTGGTAAGCCCAGAACCGACGTTTTCGCCCATAGGCGTCATTGCAAGGTCGGCGCCGAGGTTGAACAAACCTATACCGAGAATGAGTAGCACTGCGGAAATTACGAAAGCCCACGTTTCGGTTGCCGTAAGACTGACAAGCGGCGTAAAGGAAATTATCAGTACTATTACCGTCACCGGAAGTACCGATATAAGCGCCTCTTTAAGTTTTAAAAACAAAGCTTTTCCCATAGTTAACCGCAATTTCAGATATTACTTATTATATAATACCACTTTTATTCAACTTTTTCAATAATTGTTAAGTGAATTTATTGTGATTTTGTAATTTTTTTAATTGCGTACCCAAATAAAATCAACGTATTGAGGATTAACAAAATATTTTGCGATTTCATTTGGCTGTTGCATTACATCTTTATCCATTTCACCTTTCGTTTCATTAAAATAAAACGACCAGCCGAAACAGTTTTCGAAATTTAAGCTGATAAGTTTACTGCAACCGAAGAAAACTTTTTCTTCAATACATTCAACTTTACTTGGTATAATTAAAGATTCAAGCTTTTGACAGTTGTAAAACGCGCCCTTTTCAATTCTTTTGAGGTTTGCGGAAAGCTTGACAGAAATAAGGTTAACGCACCCGTAGAATGAATTTTCAGAAATAATTTCTACGGTATCGGGCAGAATAACGGAAATTAAATTGTCACACATTCTGAACGCATCTAAACCTATCTTGGTTACGGGCAAGCCCTTATAATGCGACGGCACGATAACCTCCGTACAGGCTTTATCGATAACGCCCGAAACGCGGTAGCTTTCTGCGTCGGATTCGAGCAAAAATTCGAGTGTCTGCACCTCTTGCTTGTAGCTGCAAACTTTACACGTTCCGTTTTCAAAGTCGTGCGCTTCGCTTTCGCTTTTTAATCCGCAGTTTTTGCATTCATTATAATGTCCGTTTTCGTCGTATTCGATTTTATTTTCGTGTTCCGTAATAGGAAGAGTTTCGCTCTTTAATACCGTTTGGCAAACCGTGCACTGAGTGTACCTCCTGCCCGCTTTTTGACAATCGGGCAGTTCGGTAATTTCTCTGCCCTCGGTGTGCCCGAGCGCGGGTAAGGCTTCCTCGATTATATGCGTTTCGTCGTTTTCGCAAACTTTTTTACGCATACCTTCCTGCGTGCACGTCGGTTCGGTTACAGTTTGCCATTCACCGTAGCCGTGCCCCGTCGCGGGGATTACCTTAGTTTCGATAATCGCTTCGCACTCGCTGCATTTAAGAACGCTTTGCCCGTCATCTTCGCATGTCGCGGATCTTTCCTCCGTCCATTCTCCGTCCGTATGCGTAAGCTTTTCGATTTTCTGCACTATCCTGTGCGCGCCGTCGTGCTTGCAAACCTGTACTTTTTCACCCTCTTCGGCGCACGTCGATTCTTTCAAAACGGTCCACTCCCCATAATCGTGCCCCGTTGCTTTAATTGTTTCGGTTTGCAATTGCTCGCCGCACTCAGTGCAATTAATTGATTTGAACCCGTCGGCTTCGCAAGTCGCGTCCTCGAATATCACCCATTCGCCCGCAGTGTGTTCGAGTTTGCCGATAGACTCCTTAATTATATGCTTATTGTCATGTGCGCATATTTTAACACGTTCGCCCTCCTCCGCACAAGTCGGCTGTTTTGAAACCTCCCATTCGCCGAAATTATGTCCGAGCAGCTCTAACGGCGCAAAGGTGGAATAATCGCAGTTTTCGCAAGCTTCATAGCTTGCCCAACCGTTTTCCGTGCACGTGGGCGCCTTGGCTTCATGCTCGTGAATAACGTGACCTATTGCCTTTATAACTGTACTTTCGATAAAATAATCGCAACGTGAGCATTTTGCGGAAGCCGTATAACCGTCCTCCGTACACGTTGCGGGCAAAGCTTCGGTAATAACGATAAGGTCGTGACCGAGCGCGCCTATTACCGAAGTCTGCTTTTCCCCGCAGGAGCAATAACGCTCCCTTTCGCCGCTTTCCGTACAAGTCGGCTGTTTTGTTATAACCCATTCGTCGTACAAATGAAAATGCAGCAGTTCGCACGCGCACAAACAAGCGCAACAAACCGCCGCAACAGACAAAATCAAGCCTAATGCCAACCTTATTAAAATTTTGCTTTCTTTCATCAATCTTCCTTTGTATCAAATAATTGTTTTACCGCACCGACACAAAACGTGTCGGTGCGGTTATGCGTTAACGCATAAAAAAACTCAATTATTTTTCCATTTTTTTGATAAATTTTAACATATAATACAAATTATGTCAAGCGGAATAATATGTAGTTTTTATTAAAAATAACCGCGGAACAGGC
>DOCD01000163.1:0-4982 GCA_003503945.1 Clostridiales bacterium
CGGGATGAGCATGGCCAGGTTGGTCTTGCCGCAGGCGGAGGGGAAAGCCGCCGCCACGTACTTTTTTTCGCCGTCGGGATAGGTTACGCCGAGGATAAGCATATGCTCGGCCATCCAGCCCTCGTTCTTGCCGAGGTAGGAAGCAATTCTGAGCGCGAAGCACTTTTTGCCCAAAAGCACGTTGCCGCCGTAAGCAGAGTTAACCGATACGATTGCGTTGTCCTCGGGGAAGTGCATAATATATCTCTTGTCGGCGTCGACGTTGCACTTCGCGTGGAAGCCCTTGATAAAGTCGCCGTCCTTTCCGAGCGCGTCGAGGCAGTTTTTGCCCACGCGGGTCATAATAACCATATTGAGTACTACGTAAATGCTGTCGGTCACCTCGATGCCGATTTTCGCAAAGTCGCTGCCGACAACGCCCATCGAATAGGGGATAACGTACATCGTCCTGCCCTTCATCGAGCCGCGGGCGATTTCGTTCGTCAGCTCGTAAGCCATTTTGGGGTCCATCCAGTAATTTATGGGGCCTGCGTCCTCTTTGTTTTTCGTGCAGATAAAAGTTCTGTCCTCAACGCGGGCAACGTCGTTTACCTTTGTGCGGTGCAGAAAGCAGTCGGGTAACAGGTTTTCGTTGAGTTTTATAAGCTCGCCGCTGGTTACCGCCTCTTCTTTCAGGGCTTTAATCTGATTCGCGCTGCCGTCTATCCAGACGATTTTGTCGGGCTGGGCAAGCGCGGCGCTTTGCGCTACGAAGTCAAGCACTTTCTGATTTTTTGTCATTGCCATTTTATATCTCCTTATATTATTAACACATTCATTAACACATTTACCGTGTCACATAAATTTTGACACAATCTTTTCCGTATATCATTATACACAAAACGGCGTTCGAAATCAAATGAATTGTCTTTAAATAAAAGTGAAATTTTTGTGTGATAGAATAATACAAAATTATCCGTGTTTTTACATAAAAAGCGGTTTTTTTCACCGCGCGGCATTAGTATAATATGATATAATATAACTATGTTATACCGCCGTGCGCGGCGTTTACTTTATGGGAGGCTGTAATGGGATACACAAAAAATATTGCCGTAATACGCGGGCTCAAAGGCGGGTTCTCCGCGGACGGCGGCCCGCTTTCGGGGCTTGTCAAAGCCGAAAAATACGGCAATTCGTTAAAGGTGGAGGTTTCGCTTATCAACTTTGCGCCGCTTTCCGAGGGCAGATACGTCTGCGCGCTTTCCGACGGAAAGCACTACTGTATACTCGACGGGCTTAACTTCGAGGGCGCGTCGGAGGTGGATACGGGCTCGGGCTTCGCCGCGCTTATCTGCTTCGTCAACGGCGCCGTTTCGCCCATCGCTTCGGCGGTGTGCGGGGCGTACCAGTTCGCCGCGGCGGGGATTAAGGAGCAGATAGAAAAGCAGGAAAAGGCGGTAAAAAGCGTTGCCGCCCCCGTGGAAAAATACGAGGACGAGGCGCTTGCGGAGGAGAATTATTATGAATACGGGCAGACTGATGAAAACGGTGGGGCTGTACGCGAAAATCAAAAAGAGGAAAAAATCGGGCAGACAGCTGACGAAAATGCGCAGACTTTTAGCTCTGTCGAAAAAGACGACGTGCAGGGAGGACTTGCGCGGGGAAGCTGTTTTTACGAACGCATGAAGGACGAAATAGACAAGGTGTTCAACGACTTTCCCGAGGAAGCTCCGCTCAACTCCACGGTGGAAAATTCGCGCTGGGTCAGGATAACCTACGGCGGCGGGAAGTATTACGTTTTCGGCGTGATTTACGGCGGCGGAAAGCCGCAATACATATGCTACGGCGTGCCCGCAACCGACAGCCGCCGCCCGCCCGAAAGCCTTGCGGGAATGGCGACTTTCATACCCGCCTCGCCCGAGGAAAAAGAAAAGGGCTATTGGGTTATGTATCAGGACGCGGCGACGGGCGCAAGCGTGAAGGTAACGGCGGAGTAAATTCACGAAATTCTCGCGCTATTCTGCGCGCGACAATTTCCGTGATTTGAAAGGCACTGCCTTTCTTTGCGCGACCATAAGGGCAAACTTATTATATAGTCGCGCAAATTCAATCCGCTGCGCGAGCGTAGCGACGCTTTGCGCACCATATTGTCATTTCGAGCAACGCCGAGAAATCTTTTCAGATTATATGGCGCAAAGGCGAAAGTTTTCGCAAATTGGGTCTGCCTGCCCAAAAGTGTGATTTTGGGCGGCAACGTAATTTATTATAAAAAACGCCTGCGTGTAATAATGCGCGCAGGCGTTTTTTATTTCAACCCTTTGAAGGGCTTGAATACTATTAGGCTGTAAATCGTAAAAAGCGCGGCGACCGAGTTCACCGCAAAAAAACTGCGGTAAGCCGTTTCGTTGCCCATACATAAAAAATACAGTAGGTCAAAGCCCGTAAAAGCGTAAATCCCCCCGAATATGCCTGAGGTAATTAAAAGCGTCACACATAAAACGCATGTAAGTCTCATATAAACATTATGCGTAAAGCTTTTGCTTTTATACCGCTTCAAAAAAGCTTCGTTAAGTTATGTTATCCAAAACCAGCTTGTCGAAGTCGACTATTTCCGCAAAGTCGCGCGGGATAAACCGCACGGTGGAAAACTTCGCGTAGTTGAATATATGCGTTTTTAAAAGCACGGGCGTGGCGATATCCAACCCCTCGCATATATCCGTAAGATAATTGAAAAACTGCGAATAGGTAAAGCGGTCGTCTCGCTCGTACGTAAGCTGTTTTATTATTTTTCCGTCTTTTAATATTTTCGCCCAGATTTTAAACATAGTATCATTATATTAAATCGTTCGTAAAAAGTAAAGCGACCGCGGCGTTTGACTTTGCAACTTTTATAAGTTATAATAAATATATATTAAATCAGGAGTTTACCTATGGACAGACTTGAAAAAGATATACTCGCGCTTATTTCGGAGGATTCCCGCCTGAACGCGAAAAAAATCGCGGCTATGCTCGGCGCCGAAGAGGGGCCCGTCGCGGAAAAAATTTCTTTGCTCGAAAAAGCGGGAATTATAGTCAAATATACCGCCATACTCAACACAGACAGCATCGAGGAGGAATCCGTCGAAGCGTTAATCGAAGTCAAGGTTACCCCGCAGCGCGGGCACGGCTTCGATATGATTGCAAACGAAATCGCCGCCCACGACGAGGTGAAAAACCTGTATCTTATGAGCGGCGGGTACGACCTCGCCGTAATAGTGCAGGGCAAATCGCTTCGAAGCGTTTCGCGCTTCGTATCCGAAAAAATTTCCACCTACGACACGGTTATTTCCACCGCCACGCATTTTATTTTGAAGAAGTACAAGGTCGAAGGCGCGGTGATGTATAAGGCGGGGGTGCCCGAACGCATAAGCATACAACCGTAGGCGGCTTTGTATATACTTCGCAATACTTCGTTGCACTGCGTTTTTTTCGGTCACTTACTTCTTAGTAAGCTCCCTTCAAAAATACTCGTGCGCCTTGTCTTGCTCGTATCTTCAAAGCCTTGACAGAGTGTTCAATTATGAGAAATTTCGTAAATAAGCGCGCCGCTTCGCTTCAACCCAGCGGCATAAGAAAGTTTTTCGATATAGTGAGTAAAATGGAGGGCGCCATATCGCTGGGCGTGGGCGAGCCCGACTTCGTCACGCCCTGGAATATCCGCGATAAAGCCATACGTTCGTTGCAGCGCGGGTATACGCAATACACGGGCAACCGCGGACTTTCGGAGCTTTGCTCGCTCATATCCCGCTATTTAACGGAGCGGTTCGGCGTGGAATATCCGCCCGAAAACACCATTGTTACGGTCGGTGCGAGCGAGGCTATCGACCTTGCTCTTCGCGCCGTGTGCGACGTCGGCGACGAAATACTCATACCCGAGCCGTCGTACGTTTCGTACGCGCCCGCGGTAACGCTTGCGGGAGGCACGCCCGTGCCCGTGATATGTTCGGCGGAAAACAAGTTTATTTTAACGCCCGAGCGGCTCGAAAGGGCGATAACCCCGAAAACCAAGGCGCTTATTCTCGCTTATCCCAACAACCCCACGGGCGCGATTATGACGAAGGCGCAGCTCGAAGCAATTATACCCGTAATCGAAAAGCACGACCTACTCGTAATTTCCGACGAAATTTACGCGGAGCTTACCTATACGGGCACGCACGTATCTATTGCTTCGCTCGGGGATATGCGCGGGCGAACGGTGCTCATCAACGGTTTTTCCAAGGCGTTTGCAATGACGGGCTGGCGCGTGGGCTTTGTTTGCGCTCCGCCCGAAATCGACGCGGCGATGCTTAAAATCCACCAGTATACGATACTTTGCGCCCCGCAGACGGGGCAGCGCGCCGCGGTGTGCGCGCTCAAAGAGGGGCTTGCGGACGGGTTTTCGACTGTGGAGGATATGCGCGCGGAATACAACAGAAGGGGCAGATTTTTAGTCAACGCGTTCAATTCGCTCGGGCTTGACTGCTTTCAGCCCGAGGGCGCGTTTTACGTGTTCCCTTCGGTGGAAAAGACGGGCATGAACGGCGAACAATTCGCAAACGAGCTTTTGAAAAGATACAAGGTTGCCGTCGTGCCGGGGTCGGCGTTCGGCGCTGCGGGGGATAAGCACGTCAGGTGTTCGTACGCGACGAGTATGCAGAACCTTACCGTCGCAATTCAAAGAATATCCGATTTTGTTGAAGAAATAAAATCCCGAAGATAAGATTAGTTGACAAAAAGGCAGACAGCTTATATAATAGAGTACAGCATTAATGCGTGATTCCGTAAACCGGAATCACGTTTGCTTATCATAGGGTAGTTTTATTTTTAATTATTTAACGATGCCGCCCAAAATCGCATTTTTGGGCAGGCAGACCCAATTTGTGCATACCTGCATCTCAACGGATTGAATTTGCGCAATTATATGATAAGTTTGCTCTTGAAATTGCGCAAAGAAAGGCAGCGCCTTTCAAATCACGGAAATTGTC
>DOCD01000163.1:5277-5904 GCA_003503945.1 Clostridiales bacterium
AGAATAGCGCGAGAATTTCGTGAACATAAAAAAAATTTGTGAGGCATATTATGGCAGAACAGTTTGTTATGACCCAAAAGAACTACGAGGATTTGAAAAAAGAACTTGATTATCTCGTAAAAGTCAAACGTCCCGAAATTATCGAGCGTATCGCGGAAGCCCGCAGCCACGGCGACCTTTCCGAAAACGCCGAGTACGACGCCGCGCGTGAGGAGCAGCGCTCCAACGAGGGGAAAATCGCCGAGCTCGAATACCGCATCAAAAACGCGGACGTAAGGGAAGAAGTCACCGACAACAGCTACGTGCATTTAAACAGCGTTGTTACGGTGTACGACGACGATATGGAGGAAGAGGCGACATATACGATAACCTCCGTCACCGACGTCGACGTTATGAACGGGAAAATTTCAATCGACTCGCCCGTGGGGGCTGCTCTTTTAAGAAGAAAGGTCGGCGACAAGGTAACCGTCACCTGCCCCGACGGGTCGAGCTATATGTTGAAAATACTTAAAATTTCTTAACAAAAACGTATTTAACGTGCAATAAAATTAAAAGATATCCCTCATAAGTCGCTTCGTGACAGCTTCCCCCTTTAAAAGAGGGGAGCCTTCCCCTTTGGGGAAGGTG
>DOCD01000163.1:6144-6440 GCA_003503945.1 Clostridiales bacterium
CTTCCCCTTTGGGGAAGGTGGATTGCCCGTAAGGGCAAGACGGATGAGGGGGATAAATTCAGGAGTAAATTATGGAACAGAATATACCTATGGCGGAGCCGACCGAGGAAGAGCTTGCCGAACAGGCGAAAATTCGTCGCGAAAAGCTTCAAAAGCTCACCGAGGAGGGCAACAACCCTTTCGTTAAAGTCAAATACGACGTAACCGCAAATTCCGCGGAAGTTATAAACAATTTCGAAAAATACGAGGGCAAGGAAGTGAGCCTTGCGGGCAGACTTATGTCCCGCCGCATTATG
>DOCD01000163.1:6729-20850 GCA_003503945.1 Clostridiales bacterium
CCGCCGCATTATGGGCAAGGCTTCGTTTTCGCATATTTCCGACCGCGACGGGCTCATTCAGATTTACGTCCGCCGCGACGACGTGGGTGAAGAGAACTACGCCGCGTTCAAAAAGGATTACGATCTGGGCGACGTTATCGGCATAAAGGGCTGGGTATTCAAGACGCAGACGGGCGAAATTTCCGTGCACTGCACCCATATCGAAATGCTCACCAAATGCCTGCGCCCGCTGCCCGAAAAGCAGCACGGGCTTACCAACCCCGATATCCGTTACAGGCAGAGAGACCTCGACTTAATCGTAAACCCCGAAGTAAAGCAGGCGTTCGTCACCCGCTCGAAAATTTTCAGGGAAATACGCGCCTTCCTCGACGGCAGGGGCTTTTTGGAAGTTGATACGCCCGTTTTGACCACGCTTGAAATAGGCGCGGCGGCGCGTCCTTTCAAAACGAGGCACAACGCCCTCGATATCGATATGTATCTGCGTATCGAAACCGAGCTGTACCTCAAACGGCTTATCGTCGGCGGGCTCGAAAAGGTTTACGAGGTGGGCAGGATTTTCCGCAACGAGGGTATGGACGCTTTCCATAACCCCGAGTTCACCACCGTCGAGATTTATCAGGCGTACTCCGATTATTTCGATATAATGGAGCTCGTCGAGGAAATGTACAAAACAATTTGCAAAAACGTGTGCGGTACGACCAAAATCACCTATCAGGGCACCGAGCTCGACCTCGGCGCGAAGTGGGCGAGAATGACCATGAAAGAGGCCGTCAAGAAGTACTGCGGCGCGGACTACGACGAGTGGAAGTCGGACGAGGACGCGCGCGAGTGCGCGAAAAAGCTTCACGCCGAAGTCCCCGAGGGGAACGAGGCGACCAAGGGGCACGTTCTTATAGCGCTTTTCGACGAATTCTGCGAGGATAAGCTCATTCAGCCCACGTTCATTTACGACTATCCCGTGGAAAACTCCCCTCTTGCAAAGCGCAAGGAGGACGACCCCGCGTTTACGCAGAGGTTCGAGTACTTTATCTGCGCGCACGAATTCGGCAACGCTTTCTCGGAGCTCAACGACCCCATAGACCAGAAACAGAGGTTTGTAAAACAGGTCGAGGAAAAGCGGGCAAAGGAGGAGGGCTGCAAGGCGCAGGTTGACGAGGACTTTATAACCGCGCTCGAATACGGCTTGCCCCCCACGGGCGGGCTGGGCTTCGGCGTCGACAGGCTCGTAATGCTCTTGACCGACAGCCCTACGATACGCGACGTGCTCCTGTTCCCCACAATGAAGCCCAAAAAGTAACGGCTTCGTATATACTTCGCAATACTTCGTTGCACTGCGTTTTTTCGGTCGCTTACTTTTAAGTAAGCTCCCTTCGAAAAGCCTCGTGCGCCTTGTCTTGCTCGTATCTCCGAAGCCTTAGGAAAAGGCTTCCCTTGGGGGAAGCTCCGCGAAGCGGTGATGAGGGATAACCCTATACTACGAATTCAAAGGTGAGTTATGTACGAATATTTAATCTACTCACAACTCAAAAAAAACGCGAAAGCGCAAAAAAATTTCCATATGCCCGGACACAAGGCGGCGGGGGAATTCAAATCGAGATTTGCCGACGCCGCGCTTGACGTAACCGAGCTATCTTATACCGACAATCTGCACTGCCCGTCGGGCGTTATCGACAGGGCGCAGAAGGACATAGCCGAAATTCTGGGCGCGTCGGCAAGCTATATTACGACCGACGGCTCGACGAGCGGCGTATACGCAATGACGTACTGCGCGTCCAAGCGCGGCAACAAGATAATAGTTTTCCGCAACTCCCACCAAAGCGTGTGGAGCGCGTGCAGGCTTTTCGGGCTCGAACCCTTAATCGTTCAGGGCGGCGAGCGCGACGGCGTGCTGCAGCCCCCCGACGGGGATATAATCGAGCGGCTCGTTTCCGCCGACCCGAACATTGCGGCGGTGCTCGTCACCTCGCCCGACTATTACGGAAATATCGCCCCGCTCGCGCGGTACAGGGATATCGCCAAAAAATACAACAGGCTGCTCCTCGTCGACGGCGCGCACGGCGCGCACCTCGCGTTCGGCGATAAAAAGGGGTATGCCGGTCAGTACGCCGATATGTGGGTCGACGGCGCGCACAAGACCCTGCCCACTCTCACGCAGGGCGCTATAGTCAGCGTGAACAACCCCGACTTAATCCCGCTTGCGGAGGAGGCAATGTCGCTTTTCCGCACCACCTCGCCCTCCTTCCCTATTATGGCTTCGGTGGAGTTCGGCGTAAAATTCCTTGCAAACAACAACAAATTCCTCTTCCGCGCGAAAAACGCGGTCGAGCAGTTCAAAAACGATACCCGCGGCGAATTCACCGTATATCCTTCCGACGACTGGACCAAACTTTTAATAGACTTCAAGCCGCTCGACATATCCCCCGAAAAGGTTTTGGATAGGCTTGAAAAAAAGGGAGTGTATGCGGAGTTTACCGACGGGCGGTATATACTTTTCTACCTCTCGCCGATGACCGACTCGCCCGAGCTGAACGCGCTCAGAAAGAAGCTTAACGCAATTATCGCCAACAGAAAAATCAAGGGCACCTACAAGGATAATCCCACCGTGCCCGAGGGCGACCGCTCGTACAGCTTTCAGTACGCTTTGCGCAAGCAGAAGGAGTGGATACCTCTCGAAGAGGCGGTGGGCAGAATGTGCGCTTCCAATGCGGGGCTCGCTCCCCCGTGCATACCCGTCGTCGTTACGGGCGAAATGATTACCCTCGCGGTGGTTAAAACCCTTTCGCAGGCGAAGTCTGTTTACGGGCTCAAAGACGGCAATATATGCGTGGTGAAAAAATGGTAAAGGGCAAATTCGTCACCTTCGAGGGGTGCGAGGGCTCGGGCAAGAGCACGCAATTAAGGCTGCTCGCGGCGTATCTCGATAAACTCGGTATCCCCTATATAATGACCCGCGAACCGGGAGGAAGCCCGATTGCCGAGCGCATACGCGAGATTATTCTCGACGGCAAGAACACGGCGATGACCGACGGGTGCGAGGCTTTACTGTACGCGGCGGCGAGGCTGCAGCATCTTCACGAAAGGGTTATGCCCGCGCTTAACGCGGGGAAGCTTGTCATATGCGACAGATACGTCGATTCTTCGCTCGCCTATCAGGGCTACGCGAGGGGGCTCGGCGAGCAATATATCGCGGGCATCAACGCCGAAGCCATGAAGGATTGCCCGCCCGACTTGACGGTATTCCTCGATATTCCGCCCGACAGGGCGTTCGAGCGCAAGCACGGCGCCGACGAAAACGACAGAATGGAAAAACAGGGTATGGATTTTCATATGCGGGTATATGCCGGATATAAGCGGCTTTTGGAAAAATACCCCCGCATATGCGCCGTCAACTGCGGCGGAACAAAGTTTGAAACTTCGGAGAAAATCATAGCTCTTTTAAAGGATAAGGGGATAATTTAGGTTGGAAAAACTTATTCTGACGACAACCGCATACCGCACTTTTGTAAACGACGTTCGCTTGAACAGGCTTTCGCACGCATATATGCTGCACTTAAACGACGTTAAAAATATGCGAGTCGCGCTCAAAGCGTTCGCGCTCGCCTTTTTCGGCGAAAGCGCGGAAACGGTCGACGGGCGCAGGATTTTAAAGGAAAGCTTCCCCGATTGTAAGTTTTTTCCCGAAGAGGGCAAAAAATTTACTGCGGAGGCGGCTGCCGCACTCTTGGACGACTGCGCTATGCGCCCGCTCGAAAGGGATAAAAAGCTTTTCGTAATCTGCGGCTTCAACGACTGTTCGCCGCTCGTGCAGAACAAGCTTTTGAAAACGCTCGAAGAGCCGCCCGCGGGCGTGCACTTCATTTTAGGCGCGACGACGCTCGCGCCCGTGCTGGATACCGTAAAATCGCGCGTAAAGGCGCTTGCCGTACCCCCGTTCACCGAGGCGGAAATTCTGGGCGAACTCGAAAGAAAGGGGGCGAGCCCCTTGAACGCGGAAGCCGCGGCAAGCTGCGGCGGAATACTCGGCGCCGCCGAAAATATGTCGGGCGGGGGCTGGTTTTCGGAGGTTGCGGAAGCCGCGCGGGAAGTCTGCACGACGACGCGCGCGGAGGATATAGGCGCGGTCGCCGCAAAGTACGGCGATATAAAATACAAGACCGAACTTTTGACCGAAATGGGGCTTTTGTACCACAGGGCGGTAAAGGAAAAGGTTTCGGGCAAGGCGCAGGGCGAAGTGGCGAAGTGCTGGCTTGCGCCCACGCTCATTTACGCGGCAGAAAGCGTTGACAAGGCGTGTGCAGATTTGAAGTTCAACGCGTTTTTTCAGGGGCTTTTATACGATTTGATGCTGCGTATAACGGAGGAGAACGACAGATGGTTAAAATTACAGGCGTAGCTTTCAACGCGGGCGGAAAGGTTTATTATTTCGCGCCCGGCAAGGACAGATACGAAAAGGGAATGGGTGTAATAGTCGATACCGCGCGCGGACTCGAATACGCAACGGTGGTTATCCCTTTCGGGGAAGTGGAGGAAAGTAAAATAATTCCTCCCTTAAAGCCCGTGGTGCGCATAGCGACAAACCGCGACAAAGAACAGGTAAAAAGGAACGTCGAGCGCAAGCCCGAGGCAATGCGGCTCACGCAGGAAAAAATCGAGGCGCACAAGCTGGATATGAAGCTTATCGACTGCGATTTTTCGTTCGACGGCACCAAGGTCGTGTTTTTCTATTCCGCGCCTACCCGCGTGGATTTCAGGGAGCTTGTCAAGGACTTGTCCGCCGCGTTCAAAATGCGTATCGAGCTCAGGCAGATAGGCATACGCGACGAAATAAAGATGATAGGCGGCATAGGCGTCTGCGGCAGGGAGTGCTGCTGCGCCACGTGCATGCCCGACCTTAAAAAGGTTTCCATTAAAATGGCTAAAAATCAGGGGCTTTCGCTCAACCCCGGCAAAATTTCGGGGCTGTGCGGCAGGCTTATGTGCTGCCTTTCGTACGAAAACGAATATTACGCGGAGGCGGGCAAGGAAATGCCCAAAGTCGGAAGCGAGGTTACCACCCCCGACGGCAAGGGCAGCGTCGTAAACGTGAACATGCTCAAAATGCAGGTTCGCGTAAAGATAGAGGACAAGAAAAAGGATTTGATAACCTATCACGACTATCCCGTCGAGCAGCTCAAATTCAAGCGCGGCGAGAAGCGTGAAAAGCAAACCGAGGAAGAAATCCCCGAGGATTTGAAAGAAATTTTGGATTGATTGAAAAAAATCCGTTTTCACCCCTTTACACACGCAAATTATTGTGTTATAATCAAATAAGGCGGTATACCGCCAAACATTAATGTAATTAAACGGAGGAACTTAAAATGGCACACGTTATTACCGACGAATGCGTAAGCTGCGGCGCTTGCGCAGGTACCTGTCCCGTTGAAGCTATTTCGGAGGGACCCGACAAGTACGTCGTAAACCCCGACGTTTGCATCGACTGCGGCGCGTGCGAGGACGTTTGTCCTACGGGCGCAATCAAACCCGAGTAAGATAAAAAACGGATAAAAGTAAGTTTAAGGCGGGGTATAAGTTTTTATACCGCGCCTTAAATTTTGCCGTACTTCGCTATGGAATTGAAAGAAAACGAAGTCCTCGAGGATTTCTTCGAAGATAAAAAAATAATTCAGAACGTGAATTTATACCGTTTTACCTCCGACAGCATACTGCTGTCGCGCTTTGCACGCGCAAAATTCAAAGACGACGTCGCGGATTTTTGTTCGGGCAGCGGGGTGGTCGGGTTTCACTTTCTTTGCCTCAACCCGTGCGTAAAAAGCCTGACCCTTTTCGAAATGCAGCCCGCGCTCGCGGATATGTCGCGGCGCACGGCGGAGTTAAACGGCTTTGACTGCTCGATAGTAAACTGTAAATTGCAGGAAATTCCGCGCGAATACGACGATAAGTTTTCTTTAATCCTATGCAATCCGCCCTACGAAAAATCGGGGTTCGAAAACGAGGTTTACGAAAGGGCGGTATGCCGTAAAGAGCTTACTTTGACTTTATCGGAAATTATAGAGGCGGCTTTCAGAAAGCTCAAATTCGGCGGAAGGCTTGCAATTTTAAACCGCGCCGACCGCACCGCCGAGCTTTTATACAAGCTCAAAGCGCGCGGGCTGGAGCCGAAGCGGCTTCAATTCGTCAGCGGCACATCTGCGGCTAAACCGTATTTGGTTATGGCGGAAGCAGTGAAGGGCGGTAAAGAGGGTATTGAAGTTTTACCCACCGCCGTAAATAAATAGGGATATAAGTATATCAAATGATTTTTTTCGTTGCAACGCCGATAGGCAATTTAAAGGATATTACGCTGCGCGCGCTCGAAGTTCTGCGCGCGGCTGATATTATTTACTGCGAGGATACACGCCACACGCTTAAGCTTTTAAACGCGTACGAAATTAAAAAGCCGCTTAAAGCCTGTCATAAATTCAACGAGCGGGAGGCGGCGGAAAGCATAATCGCGGCGGCGCGCGAGGGGAAAGAGATAGCCATTGTTTCGGACGCGGGTATGCCCGTCATATCCGACCCCGGCAACACGGTCTGCGCCGAGCTTAAAGCCGCGGGCGTGCCGTATACCGTAATCCCCGGCGCGAATGCCTTTTTATCCGCGTTGGTGCTTTCGGCGTTCCCTGCGTGCAAGTTTGCTTTTATAGGCTTTCTGCCCGACAAAGCCGGCGAAAAGAAACGGGTGCTCGAAAAGTACAAAAATCTCGATATGACGCTGTGCTTCCACGTAGCCCCGCAGGATATTGACCGCGACATATGCGCTATGTATTCGGTTTTCGGCGAAAGGCGCGCCTGCGCCGTCAGGGAAATCACCAAAGTCCACGAAGAGGCAACGGAGTTCAACCTTTCTAACGGGCTTTCGGGCGAAAAGCGCGGGGAATACGTTATTTTGGTGGAGGGCGCGAAGGAGTGCGAAAATCCTTTGAACAAGCTTACCGAAAAGGAGCATATCCTGCACTATATGCGCGGGGGAATGGATAAAACGGAGGCGGTTAAAAGGGCCGCCAAGGACAGGGGGGTTACCAAATCCGAACTGTATAAATTTTCCATAGATTTATAAATAACCTCATCAGTCCCTTACGCAGGCTACGGGACAGCTTCTCAAACGGCGTACGGGAAACGCCGTTTTCGGGCATCGCTTGCGCTTTTAACTATGCGCAAGCTCATCTGCACTTTGCAAAACAACGGGTATCCGTTGTTTTAAGAACGCAAAGCTCCGTCCCGAAGGGGAAGCCTTAAATAAGGAAAAATATCATGGCTAAAAAGAACAAGAAAAAGGAAGTTCAGCCCGAAAAGCTGACCATATACGATTACGAGCAGAAATACACCCGCCGCGAAAACGTGCGCGGGGCAAAACTTTTGTTGCGGCTTATAGCCGCGGCGATAGGCGTGTTTTTGTTTTTCTGTATGTTTTCGATTTCCATTCGCGTGTTCGAAATAAACCTGTACGCGGGCATAGGCACGGCGGTAGCGTGCGCTTTCTTATACATATTTCTGTTTATTGTGCCGCTTGTAAAGATATTCAAAACCGACTATTTCATAACCAACGTAAACGCGTATACGGCGCGTTCGGCGCAGGCGCATAACAAAAAGGTTCGCCACGACATAGCCGATAAAATAATCGACCTCACCGCAAGGGTGGAGGGCGTCGGCTGGTACGACTCGGCTGAAGTCGGCAGGCTCGCAATCGCCGTAAAGGCGGGCGACGAAAAGGGGCTTAAAGCTTCGCTTACTTCGCTTTATACGGGCTCGGTCAAAAAATCCGCAAAGGAGCTTATCTTTAAATCTTCGATGAAGTCGGGAATGTATTCGGCGCTGTCGCAGACAAACAAGGTCGACGCAATGCTGGTTGCAATGCTCAATTTGCAGCTCGTAAAGGATTTGGTATTTTTGTACGGCTTCCGTCCGTCGGACGCAAAGCTCGTAAGGATATTCGGCCGCGTGCTTCAAAACTCCTTGGTGGCGTACGGGCTGGGCGGTATGAAAATAGGCAACAGCGTCGTGCAGACAATGGGCAACGCGGTCAAGGGCATACCCCTTCTGGGTTCGGCTATTTCCACCCTGGTGGATTCCTCCGTGCAGGGGCTTACAAACGGTGTGCTTACCACCGTTATGGGCTATCAGACTATTAAATACTTAAATACCGAGTACCGCTTGCAGGAAATTCTGGACGGAATAGAAATAGCCGAAACGGAAGAGGAAATCAAGCAAAGCTGCGACGAGCTGGAACGAGAGCTCAAAGGCGGCAAAAAATTACCGCAAGCGGGTTAAACCGCATATATACTTCGCAATACTGTGTTGCGCAGAAAATTGCTACGGGTCACGTACTTCTGTGTACGCTCCCCTTGCAATCCCCTGCGCGCCTTGTCTTGCTCGTATCTCTGCGGTTTCGTAAATATAAATATTTTTCAGGAGTTTAAATTATGGACAAAATTACTTTAATCGAAAAACTTTCAAACGCAAGGGGCGCGTCGGGCTTCGAGGACGAAGTTCTTTTAATTGCGCGCGAATACTGCAAGGACTTTGCGAGGTTCGAAGAGGACAGCATGCGCAACCTCTACATTTACCCTTCATACAATAAAGGCAACCGCCCGCTCGTAATGCTCGACGCGCATTCGGACGAGGTCGGGTTTATGGTTCAGGGCATAAAGCCCGACGGAACGCTGCGCTTCATACCCATAGGCGGGTGGAACGAAAAATCCCTGCCCTCCTCGGCGGTGCAGGTTTACACCGAAAACGGCTATATAAACGGGGTGATCGCGGCAATGTCGCCCCACCTTATGACGGCGGAGCAGCGCAACGCGCCCGTATCGTACGAAAACCTCGTAATCGACGTCGGCGCGACGAGCGATAAGGAAGCGAAATCCTTCGGCGTCGAGGTTGGCGCGCCCGTAGTGCCTTTCGCCCCCTTCGCCTGCGACAAAAACGGCGTGCTGCACGGCAAGGCGTTCGACGACAGGCTGGGCGTCGCTTGCATGCTTCTCTGCCTTGAAAAGCTGAAAGACATCGAGCTTGACGTCGATATAGTCGGGGTTCTTTCCTCGCAGGAGGAGGTCGGCGAACGCGGCGTTACGGCTGTTATGGGCAGGATAAAGCCCGCGGCGGCAATCTGCTTCGAGGGCTGCCCCGCGGACGACACCTCCGCGCCGTCGTATATGATTCAGGACGCGCTCAAAGGCGGGGTAATGCTTCGGTATATGGACAGGACGGTTATATGCACTCCCCGTTTCGTTGCTTTCGCGCGGAAAACTGCGGAGGCGGCGAACGTCAAGGTGCAAATGGCGGTGCGCTCGGGCGGCGGCAACAACGGCGCATATATAATTTCGGCTAACGGCGGCACCCCCGTAATAGTTGCGGGCGTGCCCGTGAGATATATCCACACCTTCAACTGTCTTGCGACGGTCGAGGACGTGGACAGCAATGTGGATTTCGGCGTGGAGCTATGTAAAAAGCTTAACGCCGACGTAATAGGAACTTTTTAATAAATAATGCAAAATTCGACAAAAAAGCGTACCATGTCAAGCGCGGGCACGCTTATGTATCTTTTAAAAGGCAGCTTGTTGCTGTTTATAATTTCAATACTCGCGAGCGCGGCGTTCACGTTTTTCAGCACGCTCATACCTCAGGTGGTTTCGTTTGCAATCAACTATGTAATAGGCGAAAACGAGCCCGCCGAAAGCTTTTCGTGGCTAGTTAGCCTTTTCGGCGGGTTGAATTTCCTCAAAGAAAATATGTGGCTGCTTGCCGCGGGCATTGCATCTCTCGCGATATTCGCCGCAATTTCGGCGTACCTTCGTATGTACATAAACACCCGCGCGACTCAGTCGTTTATGCGCAGAATGCGCAACACCTTGTTTTCGCACGTGCTGCGGCTGCCTTTGAGCTGGCATGCGGAGCACCGCACGGGCGACATTATCCAGAGATGCACCTCCGACGCGGACACAATCTGCAACTTCGTTTCGCTTCAACTTATAAACCTTTTCAGGATAGTGATACTTATTATATTTTCTCTGACCTTTATGTTCATAATGAACGTAAAGCTCGCGCTTATCGCCGCGGTATTCGTGCCGTTGTTCATAATAGGCGGATACCTCTTCCACAGATACGCGCGCAGGCACTTTAAAAAGTGCGACGAGGAGGAGGGCGTGCTTTCCACCTTAGCGCAGGAAAATTTTACGGGCGTAAGGGTCGTGCGCGCCTTCGGCAGAGAGAAGTACGAGCGGGATAAATTCGAAAAACAGAACGTGTACTACACGGGTTTATGGCTTAAAATCCTCAACAAAATGGCGGTTTACTGGACGGTGAACAACTTTATCGCCGCGGCACAGGGCATGCTTATGGTCGTGGTCGGCGCCGTGTTCTGCGTAAAGGGTCAGCTCAGCGCTGGCGAATTCGTTGCGTTTATCACCTACAACGCAATGCTTATGGGCCCCGTGCGCGAGCTGGGCAGGATTATTTCCAACATGAGCAAGGCGGGCGTGTCGCTCGGGCGTATCGCCGAAATCCTAAACGCTCAGGAGGAGGACTATGGCGAAAGCAAAGCGCTTTCGGGCGATATAGAGCTTAAAGACGTAAGCTTTTCGTACGAAGAGGGCAAGCCCGTCTTAAAGGACGTAAGCGTTAAAGTACCGCAGGGCACGACCCTCGGCATAATAGGCGCTTCGGGCAGCGGAAAATCAACGCTCGTTCAGCTTCTCGTCAAGCTTATGCCTCTTTCGGGCGGGGATATACTTATCGGCGGGCAAAGCTTTAAAGATATTTCGCTTTCTACGTTGAGGGAAAATATAGGGCTCGTGTTGCAGGAAAGCTACGTGTATACCCGAACGGTGGGCGAAAATATCGCTATGGCTTCAAACGGAGCTACGCAGGAAGATATAGAGGACGCGGCGCGTTGCGCGTGCGTCGACGACAATATCAAGGCTTTTGCAAACGGATACGATACGGTGGTAGGCGAAAGGGGCGTAACCCTTTCGGGCGGGCAGAAGCAGCGCGTCGCGATAGCCCGCACGCTTATGCGCAAAACGCCGTACCTAATATTCGACGATTCCCTGTCCGCGGTGGACAGCGAAACGGATTTTTCAATCCGCCGCAATTTAAGAGAGAGGAACGCGGGCGCGACGGTTATCATAATTTCGCACAGAATAACGACGGTTATGCACGCGGATAACATAATAGTGCTCGACGGCGGTAAGATTACTGAAAGCGGCACTCACGCCGAGCTTCTGAACGCGGGCGGGCTGTACAGAAAGATTTACGACGTGCAGATGTCGCTGCCGGACGAGCTTAAAGAGGAGGTGCAACGTGGATAATACCGTACCTCAAAAAAAATTGAAATTTTTCGGGCTGAATAAATTGGTGCCCTACGTCGCAAAGCACAAGGTTACCTTCTTTTCAATGGTGCTCGCGCAGCTTATAGCGGGCGCGGTCAGCCCCGTTCTGGCGCTCTTCCAAAGCTACGCTCTGGATAACTTTATCGCGGGTAGCACTTTGGAGGGTTTTACGCCGTTCGTGCTTACATATGTGGCGTTCATTACGCTTATAACCGCGGTGCATTACGTAAGCGACCGCTCGTGCTGCAAGCTCGAAATGGTGCTTTTAAGGGATATGCGCCGCACGGCGTTCAACCATTTGCAGACCCTTTCGGTGGGATATTTCAACGTAACAAGCGTCGGTAAAATCCACGCGAGGGTAATGAGCGATACGTCGAATATTTCGTCGATACTCGCCTGGGACGTCAACGAAGGGGTTTTCGACGCGGTATATTCGCTGGTTGCGATTGTTACGATGTTTATTTTAAACCCTTTGCTTGCGCTGTGCGTTTTGGTTATTGTGCCCATAGTCGCGCTTGTATCCGTGTACTTTCACCGCAAGCTCACCCGCCTCAACAGAAGGGTGCGCGAAATCAACTCCGAAATAGTCGGCGACTTCAACGAGGGCATTACGGGCGTTGCCACGTCTAAAACCCTTGCGGTAGAACAAAAGCTGGACGGCGCGTTTTATTCGCGGTCGGACGATATGCGCGTCAAGTCGAACAGGCTGGGGCATTACAGGTCGCTGTTTTTCACAATAATCAATTTCTCCGCTTCGGTCGCGCTTGCGCTTGTACTTTGGTACGGCGGAATTATCACCGTCGACGGCGTAATACTTATCGGCACGCTTTCGGCTTTCATGAACTACGTTCAGGTGCTTATGGACTGCGTTGCGTGGGCGGTTAACGCGTTTGCGGACGTCGTTTCGATTAAGGTCAACGTGGAAAGGTTCACCGCGCTCACCGAAACGAAAAGCGATGTATCCGATACCCCCGAAGTTATCGAAAAGTACGGCGACAGCTTTAACGAAAAGCGCGAAAATTGGGAGAGCATACGCGGCGATATCGAGTTCGAGGACGTTTCGTTCAAATACCCCGACGGGGAGGAATACGTGCTGGAGCACTTTAATTTAAAGGTCCCCAAGGGCACGAACGTGGCGATAGTGGGCGAAACGGGCGCGGGCAAATCCACGCTTGTTAACCTTGTTTGCAGGTTCTTCGAGCCGACTTCGGGCAGAGTGCTCATAGACGGCAGGGACGCAAGGGAGAGGAGCGTGCAGTGGCTTCACGCGAACATAGGCTATGTTTTGCAGACCCCGCACCTATTTTCGGGCACGGTGCGCGAGAACCTTTTATACGGCAAGCCCGACGCCACCGACGCGGAAATTTACGAGGCGGTAAAAAGCGTCAACGCGGATAAGGTTATCGCGCGCATGGATAAGGGTTACGATTCGGTCGTGGGCGAGGGCGGCAACACCCTGTCCACGGGCGAAAAGCAGCTTTTGTCGTTTGCGAGGGCGATACTTGCCAACCCCGCCATATTCGTCCTCGACGAAGCCACTTCGTCGATTGACACGCTTACCGAAAAGCTCATTCAGGAAGCGATAGAAAAGCTTATGAAGGGCAGGACGAGCTTCGTAATCGCGCACAGACTTTCCACAATCCGTTCGGCGGACGTGATACTCGTCGTCGACGGCGGAAAAATCGTCGAGCGCGGCACGCACGCCGAGCTTTTGAAACAGCGCGGCGTGTACTTCAACCTGTATTTAAAGCAGTTCCGCGAGGAACAGACAAAGGAAATAACGGGATAAAAGGCTCCCCTTACTAAGGGAGCCTACAACAGTGTTAGTCTTCCCCAAGCGGGGGAAGGTGTCCGCGCCGTGAAGGCGCGGACGGATGAGGGTGTAATTATTACCTCACCACCGCAGCGCTTTGCTTTGCGGAGCCTCCCCATAGGGGAAGCCTACAATGCGGAGTAAATTAAGGCGTGTCATTAAAATAACCCCCGCGAAAGACTTTTGTCTTTCGCGGGGGTTTGGTGCACCCGAATGGATTCGAACCATCGGCACCGAGCGTCGGAGTTAGCAAAGTCGAGCGCAATATCTTTTACAACACAAGATATCGCGCTTTTTTATTTATGCCAATTCCATATATTGTGCATATCTTTTATATTTTTCGCTATTCGTATCATCTTTTGTCCCGTTAGGGTGTATATCGTGTGTAGATTTTTTGGGTGTATATTCCGATTTTCGGGTGTATATTTTTGTAACAAAAGAATTCACGACAAAAATAATCGTCCATACGAAAAAATTTGTCATGCATTTTTCAATCGGGAATTTCGTAGCAATACGCAAATTTTCCGATTTTTTATTTATGTCAAATTTCTGTTCTTTACCTATTGCGAAATTAAAGCAAATGTGCTATAATTATGTTATATTGTAAAAATGGGGTATTGTACTTTATGGAATTCGGCGAACAGATAAAGTATGTCAGACTAAAACTGCACATGAGCCAGACGGAATTCGGGCAATTACTCGGCGTAAGTTTTACCACCGTCAACCGTTGGGAGAACGGAAAAACCACGCCCAATTACCGCGCTCTCCGCACCTTCGAGCAACTGTGCAAAGACAAAAATATTTCTTTGGAAAATTTTTAATTCATGACAACAGTTGTCAACAATAGAGTGTTATAATAGATTAGCTAGATACTAGAAGGAGAAAGTATGTCTGATACAGATTTAAAATTTTTTACAAACGAGCCTGAACGCACGTTATACG
>DOCD01000014.1:0-255 GCA_003503945.1 Clostridiales bacterium
TTAAAAATATTATATATTAAATATTTTAAAAAGACAAATAAATTTGCGCCGATTTATTAAAAATTTTGTCACTTTTACTTTTTAGCGCGTTCGCCGATTACTTTTTCGGCAACCGACTTAGGCACTTCAGAATAGTGGTCGAACTGCATGGTGAACTGGCCTCTGCCCTGCGTCCTCGAACGGAGATCGGTTGCGTATCCGAACATTTCCGAAAGAGGAACTTCCGCGTCGACTACCTTTGCGCCCGCTCTGTCG
>DOCD01000014.1:550-3090 GCA_003503945.1 Clostridiales bacterium
CTTTGCGCCCGCTCTGTCGTCGGTGGAAATAATCGTGCCGCGGCGTGCGGTTACGTTACCCATTATATCGCCGAAGTAGTCGTCGGGGGTTATGACCTCAACCTTCATTATGGGTTCCAAAAGGACGGGGTTAGCCTTTGCCATACCGTCTTTAAAGCCCATGGAGCCCGCAATCTGGAACGCCATTTCGGACGAGTCGACTTCGTGGTAGCTTCCGTCGTAAACCTGAACTTTGAAGTCGACGACTTCGTAACCCGCGAGGAAACCGTTCTTTGCAGCGCCCTGAATACCCTTGTCGATAGCGGGGATATATTCCTTGGGAATAGAACCGCCGACCGTCAAGTCCTCGAAGGAGTAGCCCGAACCGGGTTCGCCGGGGATTAAGTGAAGCTTACAGTGACCGTACTGACCTTTACCTCCCGACTGACGCTTGTACATACCTTCGCAGTCGACGGCTTTTTTAATGGTTTCGCGATATGCAACCTGCGGCGCGCCGACGTTTGCTTCGACCTTGAATTCGCGAAGAAGTCTGTCGACGATGATGTCGAGGTGCAGCTCGCCCATGCCCGCGATAATCGTCTGACCCGTTTCCTGATCGGTATAGGTCTTGAACGTGGGGTCTTCTTCGGCGAGCTTTATGAGCGCCATGGTCATCTTTTCCTGACCCGCTTTCGTCTTGGGCTCGATAGAGAGCTGAATAACGGGGTCGGAGAAGGTCATCTGTTCGAGAATAATAGGGTGCTTTTCGTCGCAAAGCGTGTCGCCCGTCGTGGTGTCTTTAAGCCCCACGATTGCGCAGATATCGCCCGAATAAACCTTGGGGATTTCGGTACGGGTGTTGGCGTGCATCTGAACGAGACGGCCTACCCTTTCCTTCTTGCCCTTGGTGGAGTTGTAGCAGTACGAGCCCGACTCCAAAACGCCGGAATACGCTCTGAAATAAGCGAGACGGCCTACGAACGGGTCGGTCGCGATTTTGAATGCAAGCCCAGCAAACGGCTCTTCGTCGGAGGTTTTTCTCTCTTCTTCCGCGCCCGTATCGGGGTTTACGCCCTTGACGTGCGCAACGTCGACAGGCGAAGGAAGGAAATCGATAACCGCGTCCAAAAGCATCTGCACGCCCTTGTTTTTATAGGACGAGCCGCAGAGCACGGGGGTGCACTTCATTGCGATTGTAGCCGCGCGAAGTCCTTTGCGGATTTCTTCGGGGGTGAGTTCCATGGTTTCGAGGAACTTTTCCATAAGTTCGTCGTCGCCCTCTGCCGCCGCTTCCATAAGCGCCATATGCGCTTCCTCGGCTTCCGCCTGCATATCTGCGGGGATTTCCGCCTTGTGGTACTGCTTGCCGTCCTCGGAGTCGTAAATTTCCGCGTTCATTTCGATAAGGTCGACGATACCCTTGAAGGTATCCTCCTTACCTATGGGAAGCTCGATGGGAACGGGGTTTGCGTTGAGCCTCTCTTTCATCATCTGCACGGCGCGGGGGAAGTTTGCGCCGTTGATATCCATTTTGTTGACGTAAGCTATGCGGGGAACCTTATATTTGTCCGCCTGACGCCATACCGTTTCGGACTGGGGTTCGACGCCGCCCTTCGCGCAGAACGTTGCGACGGCACCGTCCAAAACGCGCAGCGAACGCTCGACTTCGACCGTGAAGTCAACGTGCCCCGGGGTGTCGATAATGTTTATTCTGCATTCCTCGCTCTTGGGCTGACCGCTTCTCGTCCAGTGGCAGGTGGTTGCGGCGGACGTAATCGTAATTCCGCGCTCCTGTTCCTGTGCCATCCAGTCCATCGTCGCCGTGCCCTCGTGCGTTTCACCGATTTTATGATTGATACCGGTGTAGTATAAAATACGTTCGGTAGTAGTTGTTTTTCCGGCGTCGATATGCGCCATAATGCCTATATTTCTGGTATGGGCTAAATCGTAATCTCTTGCCATGTCTTTACCTCACACTCAGAATCTGAAATGAGCAAACGCCTTGTTTGCCTCAGCCATTCTGTGCGTATCTTCCTTTTTCTTGACTGCGCCGCCCGCGTTGTTGTATGCGTCGGTAAGCTCGGCAGCGAGCTTCTGCGCCATTTCGCGCTCCGAACGCTTACGCGTTGCGATGACCAGCCAGCGTATAGCGAGCGTCTGCCTTCTTTCGGGTCTGATTTCGATGGGAACCTGATAGTTAGCGCCGCCTACGCGCCTTGCCTTAACTTCCAAAACGGGCATAAGATTGTTCATTGCCTGATTGAAAATTTCCATAGGGTCTTTTCCGAGCTTTTCGCTCATGATATTGAAAGCATCGTAAACGATGTTCTGTGCAGTACCTCTTTTACCGTCGTACATTATCTGGTTGATAAGCTTTGTTACAACCTTGCTGCCGTACACGGGATCGGGTAATACGTCCCTTTTGGGAACGCCGCCTCTTCTGGGCATAATATATACTCCTTTTTTTATATTTCGCTCAAATATCGCAAGCGATATTTGCAGCGATGTTGCTTTTGTCGTGAATTTTCTTAACGGGCGAAATCAATCCGCCCTTGAAAATT
>DOCD01000109.1 GCA_003503945.1 Clostridiales bacterium
ATCGATTATGATAAGTTGAAGAACGCTCTGGCGGCGAGTTCGGTTTCGGAACTTAATCTTTATACAAAAAATGTAACGCCGCCCGAATTTGCCGAAAAAACATTTACGTTTAATAACGAAGTTTCGGCGACTAAGCATATGACTTTCAGAGACGCGTTAGGGTTTACCGAGGCAGACAGAGAAGATTATTCCATACCGGACAGCGTTAATTATACAGGCTTTAACAACGTAACTGCGGCAGCTTCCGTTGTGCAGCGCGCGGGCGTATATACCGTACCCATAATACTCAATCCCAAATGGGGCAGCTGGGATACGACGGTAAATAATTATACCGCCAAGATAACGGTTAACCGTGCGGAATTGGATTTGGGCGATTTAAACAATATCCCCGAATTCGTTACTTCGGAAGGCGCGACTCTCGGCGGCACGGGGGAGGGCACCACGCTTAACTTCTATCCCGACGGGTGGTATTTATACGCAAAAACCGACAGCAATCCAAGCGCAACGAAAACCGTGTTGAATTCCTATGTGCGATATACGGAGAACCCCATTACCATATCGGCAACCGATAAAATGAGTGCGTATTATACGGTTACAGCAAACTCGAACGCAACCCAGACAGATTCGGGCGAATATCTGGCTGAATTCTCGTTTGAAATGACCGACCCCGATTACGTTTTTGTAAATACCTCTTATGAAAAGAATAAAAGCACGTTTGAAAAGTTAGGCATATCGTATACGAACTTTACTGCGGGGTCGACAAACGTCACGAGCGCGACGGTAACGAAGTACTGGTACATAGTAATGCAGCAAAACTGGCTTATCGATAGCGCCGACACAGGGAATAATGAGCAGTTTAAGTTGATTACCAAAGACGGGCAAGCGGTGTCGTCTTTTGAGTATGAGTCGGTTTTCGGGGCTGACGATAAAGGTAAGTATCAGGTGCACGTGCCCAAGCTCGCAAAAGGTACAACCGACGATATTAAATTTACGGTAACATACAATAATGTTGCGATTACGGCGGAAGCTTTGCCCGTTGCCGATTTATCGAAATATATCAACTCTGCAATGCCCGCGGGCACTTATACAATAAGGATTACAGCGGCTTCGGTTAACGACGGAAGCACAACGTTGCCCGCTATAAACGACGTAATTATACTTACGGTTACCCCTAAAAAGCTTGCTTACGAGGATATCGTAGCTTTGTTGGGTAAAGGGTCAAAGAATTTCGAACATCGTTTCGAGCAGAATACCGTTTTCCTTTTCGGCGACAATATAAGAAGCGATTTACAGTCATATGTCGCCGTATTAGACGGTACGCTGAATACCGCGCGTAAAGCAGATTCAGCCGGAATCTGGAAGGACGCGGCTTACGACGAGTACTACGGGACTTCGCAGATTTCCTATAATCTCGACAGAATGAGAGACTCGAAGTACTATACCGCAGATGAGCTCGACGGGCTCGATAAAAACAACGTGCCCTGCAACGTGGGCGAGTACGTAATTTATTACTGCATTTCCGCGCCCAACTATCAGACGGTTGGCGGGCAGAACGCCCCCGACAGGCGCGACTATAAGTTCAATACGCTTATTTACAGAGAAGTATCCACTTCTCAATTTGCCGTGGGCGGAAACAACACAATCAAGAACCTTACGTATAACGGATCGACGCAATATCCCGAAGTGCCCTATGACCGCTATTATACGCACTCGTTCCCCGACGCGGATTATGTAAACGCGGACAAGGAAGCCAGCAGCTTTCATAAGGTTGAGTTTAAGCTCAACGACCCCGTACTTTCGCGCTGGACGGCGAAAGACAAACCCGATAACGTGACGATACAATCCGACGGTACGGTTATCGTTACCTTTAAAATCAATCCCGCAACCAACAGCTGGGTTACCAAGCCCCAGATGCCGTCGTGGATTTTCAACGGATTTAATACCGACGTAAATACGATAGTCGCGGCGTTGCGCTTCGGCGAGGCTGAAAGGGGCGAAACCTTGCCCGAAAATAAAAAGGCAACCGTAACGTACAGCCTTGTTACCTCAGACGGCAAGAAAGTGGGCATTAAAGATAATATCGTCGTTTACGGTGCAGATGATATGGTACCGTTTACATTCACGGTGGACGGCGACGGCAAAATTACGGACACCAAGGCAATAAAGGTGCTTAATGCGCTTAAACCCGACGCATACTATCTTGAAAGCACGGTTACCGCAACCGGCGACGGGAACGTAACCGGCTTTTCAACCGCAACCAACGACAGACATATGATTACCGTATTCAAAGACACCAACGTCTGGACGAGTACGCCAAACGTAATGCGCTGGGCTTGGGGCGGGTACGACCAAACCAAAAACACAATTACCGCTGTTGCAAAATATCCCGCTTTGAATGTAGATTACGTCGGCGCATATGCGGAAGAATTGCCTTCGATTACCTTTTCGATTAAAAAGAGCGACGGCACTTTTATAGTCGGACTTAAAGACTTTACCGCTGTAAACGACGACATCGCCAGAATATTAAAAGGGCTTGACGTAGGCACGTACGTGTTGGTTACCTCCTTTGAAGGCACCGATTATTATTCTGAAATTAAGCCTACCGAGCACGAATTCAATATTTCTCAGGCGGTAAACTCATGGACGACGACGCCAAACGTGATCCGTTGGACGTGGGGCGAATATGACAGCGCAAAAAATCTTATCACCGCAGTAGCGCAGTACAATTCGTTTTCGGTTGCGGCAACCGAAACAACTGCACCTTCGGTGCAGTTCACAATACTTAACGAGTCTTTTGAGAAAATAAACGGGCTTATTAACTTTACGGCAGAAAAAGGGATAGTCCCCGAAGCTGTCGCAAACGTACTTAAAGGACTTGACGCGGGCAAGTACTATCTTGTAACCGCTATGGAGGGCAGACATAACTACACTGCGATTAACAGCAGCGCGCTCAATTATGATTTTTCTGACAGTACTAAGAACGAGACTTTGCCGCACGTTGAGTTCAATATAACGATTGCGACAAACTCGTGGACGACAACGCCCAAAATGACGTCATGGCAGTATAAGCAGTTCGATGCGGCGACAAACTTCGTTGCGGGTGTATCGAAGTATCCCGAAGCGGGTAAAACCGTACAGTACGGCATTTACACGACGGAGCCCGACGAAAATGAGGTGCCCAAGGGCGAGCATACGTTTACGGCTATTGATACCGTAAAAGACTATCTTACCGCACTTGATAAGGGCAAATATTGGCTTGTCGCGTACGTTGCGGGCGCAGATAATAAATATCAGCCTTTATACAGCTCGGTACAGTTCGAAGTAACGCAGGCGACCGCGAACGACTGGAAAACCCCTCCCGCAATCACGGGCTGGGTTTACGGTGAGTATAACGCCGACCTTCTAACCGCGGGCGAAGCGAATTTGGGTACGGTCAAGTATTCGGTTTATAAAGCCGACCAAAGCGGCAACAAAGGCGATATTGTCAACGGGTACGAAAGCCTCGGCTTTGACGATTTAAAATTAATGACAAAGCTTGGCGCGCTTGACGCCGGCAGTTATATTCTGTATGCGTTTACCGAAGGCGGCGCGGACAAAAACTTCGTCGCGGCAACGCTTGACGTACGCTTTACCGTGGAAAAAGCGAATAACGGCTGGGTTGGAGGGAAAGCCCCCGATATCGCGGGTTGGATTTACGGCAGCACCCCGAGCACATTGACGGAGGGCACTGCTTTATACCCCAACGGGGACGTGGAATACAAATATTACAAAGCGGTAAAAGCCAACGGCGTCTGGATTAAAGACGGTGAAGAAATTACCCTTTCCGCGGCAACTCCCGTGGGCGATTATCTGCTTATAGCGACGGTTGAGGAAAACGATAACTATAAAAAGTTAGAGCATTCCGTATATTTCCGCGTCGAAAAATCGGGCAACGACTGGAATATTAAACCCGAGGACGCGCTCGAATGGGTCTGGGGCGAAGCTAACGCAGCATATATCGAGGGCAAAAGGATTTACAAAGCGACCGCCCAAAAGCAAGCCGAAGGCGTTAAACCCGTATATAAAATTGTGAACACCGCGGACGGCACGGTTATGTTTGAAAGCGTTGAATACGCCGATATAGTTGAAACCCTCGTCGGGCTCGGCGCGGGGCAGTATACCGTAACCACTACGATTAATGGTACGGAAGATTATTCGGGCGTGACCGCGAATACGATAATTACGATAGGTAAAGCTTCGTTTACGTGGAACCCTGCGCCCGCAGACGGCGGCTGGGTCTGGGGCATTGACGACGGGGATAAAGAATTTACCGAGCCGAAGGTTACAACCGTACTTGAAACAGACGTGGCAAAAATAACCTTTAATGTCGATGGCACGGAAACTTACACCGATTTTGCCGTGTTGTTTACGGCTTTGAAAGGAAAACCTGCGGGCACGTATGAAATTACCGTTACGGTTGAAAACGATAATTACAATACCCTTTCCGCAAAGGTTAACCTGACCGTTTCGCCCGCTGACTTCACCTGGACGGCGCCCGCCGATACGGGTTGGGTCTGGGACAGCAAGGTGCCCGATAAGGGAAAGCTGACAGACCCGAGCGCGAGGGACAGAAACGGTAATCCCGTCGACGTTAAATTCGAAGTCGAAAAAGACGGAGTTAAAACATATAACACGTTTGACGATTTTAAGGCGGCTATGAACAGTGCGCCCGTCGGCGAATATACCGTCACCGCAACTGTGAGCGACCCGAACTATAATACAAAAACGAAAACCTTTAAAGTAACGATTACGAAAGCGCCCCTCGCCTGGACGACCGAGCCGCAGCTTACAATCGAATGCGAGTACAATAAACAGCTTGACTCGGTTACTATGGGCGTGCATAAATTCGGCGAAGCGGTTTATACATACACTGCCGACGGCACAACCACAACGATAACAGATTTAAAAACTTGGGTCAATACTAAGCGTGACGTAGGCACATATACTATTTTGCTCAACGTAACAGGTACCGATAATTACGAGGGCGTAACAAATAAAGCGATTACCGTAACCATAAAGAGCATAAGCGCCGACTGGGCAAATGCAGGCGAACTTAGAGAAGTTTATGGATTTACGTATGCCGAAGATATTAAGGGCGAGTGGGATAAAATTAAAATTCCTCAAGCCCACGGTGTAGATGAGTATCAGGGCGTATATAGCGACGCAGGGGCGAAGTTTACGTTCACGGTCAACAATTCAAGTGAAATAAGCGCGGATATCGTCGGATACCTTAAAGAAAATTGCAAAAACGCGGGTACGTACACAATAAAGGCGACTTGTGTGCCGTCGGATACAAACTATTCAACGCTAACTTATGAAATCACCGTAACGGTAAATAAGATTAAGGCTGTATGGACGAACGACTCCGAAATAAAAACGGAGTATATCAATGAGTACGGCAAAATAGAAATGCCGACCCCTACTACGAACGTGCCCAGCGCGATCAGCGCGATAAAGTATACGGTTACCGACTTAAACGGTAAAAAATACGACGTACCGTCGGACGGTAAGCTTAAAGAATTTTTGAATACTCTGCCCGTCGGCGAGTACAAGATAAATTATTCCGTTGCCGAAGAAACAAACTATACGGGACTTGCTGCAAGGACTTCGCCCGTGCGCTTGGTTATAAACAAGGCGGCGAACAGCTGGACAAATCCCGATGTGCTCGTAAGCGAAGTTACCTTCGACAGGTTGACCGAAATAAATATCGGTATCCCCGAAGCCATTAGCGGCGACGTTAAGTTTAAATTCAGAGGTTCCACCTATAATACAAAAGATAACGATTTAAACGCAATGCTTAATAATGAGAGAACTGTCGGAGTTCTTATCGCAGGCGATTATAATCTGGAATTTTTCGTTGACGAAGACGCTAACCATTACGGAATCCAGTCGCATAAATTTGTGCTGCATATCGTTAAGGTGGAAAACGACTGGGTGGCAGGCAAAGAGCCCGAAGCTACCCATAGCTGGAACGGAAACGTAAAAGTAGACGAATTTAAGATACCGGAAGCAGAGAAAAAGAACGGAGTGCTTCGCTTCGATATTGTCAAGGCGGGCGGCGGTTATACTGCCAAAAAAGGGCTTGAAGTTGGGACATTTAAAGGTGAGCTTGGAAAGCTTACCAACGGCACGTATACCGTAACTATGCGTTTGGGCAGCACGGGCTTGGGCGAAACGGACGAAGCCGTCCTCGCTTACGATAAGGATTACGAGCTCGTTATCGGCACAACCGAAATAACCATTAAGCCTTCCGGTAATAGCTGGAAAGACGGTGTCGTCCTTGCCTTCGACGGATGGAGGTACGGCGAGGGAGCAAGCCTCTCGGTTACCAGACCGGTAGCTACGCTCGGTAACGATAAAATCGTTTACACCATAAACGGACAGCCGTTCGATAAATTAATTACAGTCGATAAGACGTTTAAAGACAACGATTTTACGGGGTTTGTAAACTACCTCAAAGGCTTGCATGCGGGCACGTATACTGCAACCGCAAGGGTTGACGCGTCCGACACTTACGGCGCAACCACTGTCACGACGGTAATGTTTACCGTAAGCAAGGTCGCAACGGAGTGGAGCAATACCGACCTTGAAAGCAAGAAAGATTTGACCTGGACGTGGAGCGTTAACGAAACTTCCGAAAACGAACTGCCCATCCTTTTGGTTTCCAACTGGAAGGGCACGGGCGAAAATGCAATGTATACCATAAAATATACGTTGACCGATTTAAGTACGTTAAGGTCAAGGGATTTGACAGCGGACGAAAATTGGCGCAGCGCGGTAAGGGCTGAAAAACCCGGCAAGAAATACAGGCTCACCGCTTCCGTAAATGTAGATAACGACCATGAACCGCTTAGTTTTGAAACTACGATAACTTACAACAAGTTTACTGTTGAGTGGAGCAATAAAGATTATCTTAAAAATGTTTTAACTTATAAATACGGCGCGTCAACCGATGTATTACAAACGCCTGCCATTAATGCAAGCTTAATCGAAGGATACCCAGACACCAGAAGCGTTTCGTCAACTATTCAGAAATTCGGCGACGCTTCGCCTACGGGTTTTACGGGGGCGTGGAGCGATAAGCTCGGCACGTTGGGCGTAGGCACTTATATCTTTACGGCAAGCGTTGATTCTGACGATTACCGCACGGCGCTGACATATACCACGACTGTTACGGTTGAGCGCGCCGATAATGCTTGGTTCAGCGACGCAAACAAGACATACTCTATGGATATCGGTAAATCCTACGTATGGGATGATATTGATAAAGACGATAAAGCGGATGTAATCAAGTTTGCAAGCCCCATACCCGCCCATAACAGCGATACAAATGTTATTATAACCGTTAAAAACGGTAGCGAAATTACTTTTGTTGTTACTTTAAGTTATGAGGTAAATAGTAGCTTAAATCATCTTGATGTAAAAGAAAGCGACGTCAATAATCTTAAAAGAAAGCTTCGTGCGCTTGACGTGGGCACGTATACAATTACTGCGGAAATTCCCGAAAGTCCTTACTACAACAAACTGTCGCAAACGCCTATTACGTTTACCGTAACGCAAGCTACGAACGGTTGGAAGGCGAACGGTACACCGCACTATTCTACGGAAGGCGGCAGGGTCACGTTCTATTCGGATCCCTTGTACGGCAGCGCGAACGACGTAAAGTATTATTTTGCACAGACCGACGGATACAACAGTGCACAAGATGTTCCAGACGAAAAGTGGCAGAGCGCGCAGTTTACGGACAGGGGTAATTATTACTTCAAAGCCGAACTTGCAGGGACGAAAAACTATGCCGATATGGCGCCGTATTACGGTAATCTTTCAATCGATATGGAGCTGAACAACTGGGCGGTTATGCCGGGCATAAACGGCTGGCAGTGGAACGGGTTCGACAGAATGGTTAATATCTTCCGCGGCACCGCCATAAATAACGGTAAAATTACATTCGGGATACAGAAGCACGTAGTTCACGATGGCATAGAAGGCGACAGAGTTCTCATGCTGGATGATTTTGAGTGGAAATATTATATTTTGGAAAATCCCGACGAAACTATCACGGAAAACACGATAGAACCGCTCGCCGAATTCAGCCATTATGACGGCGTATACGTTTCTGGAACTATCGAGAAATTGCTCAGAGCACTTAAACCCGGCAAATATAAGCTTACGGTAAGCGCTGCGGGCGACGGAACTTATCAAGGGTTCTCTTCCGACGTGTTATTTGATGTAAGTCCTGCGGAAAACGCGTGGGAAATCCCCGCAAACGTACAGTCGTTCACTTACGGCAACGGCGAGGCAAACTTCAAAGAGGGCAAAACGATATACGGCGAAAGCAGCAATATTCGTTATAAGTTATTTGATTCCGACAATAAACCTATTGTTATAGGCAATACCCCTCATGAAGGCGGTTATACCGCAGCGGCGATAAAAAATGCGCTGAACACTCTGCACGCAGGCGTGTATAATTTAACTGTCTGGGCAAAGGAGGGCGAGACTTATAACAAGCTCTATACCGAAGCTGAGCCTTATTCGATACTTTTCAACGTGCTTGCCGCAGAAAATAAATGGGTTGACGGTAAAGAGCCGGTAAGCGCCGTCGAAAGGTATTTCTCCGACGTGCGGGCCCTTACGGATATAAAAGAATTGTTTGTCGCGCCTGAAGCTATAAGCAAAATACCCGCAAAGTATCAGATACTCAAAGCAGCCGATTATACTAACGTAACGCAGGAATTCTGCGCATATGAAGAGCTTCTCGAAGTTATCCAAGGATTGACAGCCGGCGAATACAGCATAAGGGTTAAAGTTGCGCCTTCGGATACGGGCGACTATTTAGAACTCGTTGATTATATCGGGCTCAGTATAACCCGTAAAGACAACAACGTCGCAGTAATCGACCCTAATCCCGCCGATCCCGAAAATCCTACCGTTATCAAGGAAGTAAGCGGGCAGTGGCAAGGCAAAGGCAATACCGTACTCGATGAATTCGGAATCGACGTTACGAGCAAAGGTTCAAAATTTACGTTCACGATTGATACCGAAAAAGAAGTTGTCGGCACAATCGATGATTTTAACGAAGCGGTTAAATTTCTTGACGCGGGCATTCATTATATATCTTTAAAGACCGAACAGACGGACGAATATAAAGAAGCAATCTTTGAGTTCAGGCTTAATATTGCTAAGGCGCAGAACAAGCTTGTGCCGCAAGACGGCTCGGGCGACGAAGAGTGGGATATCGACGCAAGCTTTGAAATCGTTACCGCAAGCGTAGCGCGCAAAGCTCGTGCCGCAAGAAGCAATACTAACAGCTGGACTTGGGGGGCCGACGTAAAATGGTCAAATCCCCGCGCTCAGTTCGGCGATATTGTCAACGTAACTATCATACCCGAAAACGGATTGACAGATTCACTGTCCTACGTAATAAATTACGACAATGCACCGTCGGCGTTTAACGAGTTGTCGAAAATCAACAACGCGCTGTCTACGCTCGGCGTAGGGTCGTATATCTTCAAAGTATCCGCACCCGCCCCCGAGGACGGAAGCAGAAACTGGATCGGTGCGGAACAGCAGACAACATTCGAAATCAGGAAAGCGGGCAACGGTTGGAGCGAAGCCCCCGTTTTGAAGCTGCACAACGAAGCCGTTACCGAGTGGACCTACGGCAGCGAGGCTACCGCCGCGGCGAAAGCCGAGCACGGCGCAGTGCGCTTCGAATACTTTGTAAAGGGTTCAACTACGGCCCTTTCCGCTCAGCCCGTAAACGCTGGTAAGTACGTCGTTAAATTTATCGTAGACGGAACGGTGAACTACGACGGATTGGAAGAGTCGATAGAGTTTGAAATAATCAGGGCTACAAACAGAGATTTCGTAGTCGCTCACGGTACTACCGGTTGGAGCTGGCACGAATACGATTATAAAGTCAATCTGTTTAACGGCGTTCCCGCAACCCAGGGCGCGGTAAGCTTTACGGTGCTTCTGGACGGCGAGGTTGTTTCCGTAAACGGTGAGGAGCTTACGAATATCGTTCTCGTTTCGGCGGCGGGCGTTCATACCGGCAAATTCGACGAGGATATATACGTGCCTCAAAGCATTGCCGAGCTTATAGGCGAACTGACGGCGGGTAATTATACCCTTCGTATCGACGTAGCCGCAACCGAAAATTATCAGGCGTTCAGCGCAACGTCGCCGTTTGTAGTAAGTGCGGCGCAGAACAGTTGGGAGGTTACGCCGAGGATTTCGACATGGTTCTACGGCAGCTGGGATAAAAACAATAATATGCCTAACGCCGTTCCCAGATTCGGTAATCCCGATATTGTAATCACAAGTCAGGTAAACAACGAGGTTTATTACGAATCGGTATACGACGAAGCGCAGGGCAAGTACATTGTAACCAACAATCTTGACAAAGCCCCCGTCGGCTGGTATACGATGACGACTTTCGTCGATGCCGTGCCCGGATGCTATAACGAGCCCTTGACCGACAAATATCCTTTCCAGATTTTCTTACAGGGTACTTCCGAAGTTAAGAACGACTGGAATATACGGGCAGGCATAGCCAGCTGGACTGCGTCTTTGGATATCGACGATATCAATATGCCGGAAGGCACTCCTCTCCGCGGTAAGCCCTACTTTGTATTCTACTTAAGGAACGGCAACACGCAGGGCGATGAAATTAAGTCAACCGACAAGGTTTTCTCTATCGAGGCGGGTAGTACGTACGCAAAAGATTTCTATATTCCCTATGAACCGGGAACGTATTATATGCGTGCTTACGCCGAGAGCTACGGCCTTGACGGCAAAATAATTGCGACAGACTCTATTTCTTCAGAGCTTATTCCTTTCGAAATAAGGCTGCGCGATAACTTCTGGGTGGTCGAACCCCGTATGCAAACCAAATTATACCTCGGCGACAGAGCTAATTGGGAGCTGCCAACGGCAACCGCATTCGAGGCGGGCAGCGAGTATTCGCGTCAGTACGTAAATATCGATACGGGTAAAGTGTTCGATAACGAAATGCCAAATGAAAAAGGTACGTATAAGCTTATCGTAACCGCCACGGCGGATTACTGCAAGCCTTTGGATAACAAAGACGCGAACTTCCTGTTCACCGTAGATTATTCGCCCAACAACTGGATCGATTCGCCTACGATAAAGGACTGGTCGGCGGAAGTCGCCCCCAACGACCCGATAGGTACGGCGGTTGTGGGGACGGATAAAATCGTATACAAGTATGCGAAACGCGGCGCGCCTATCGAAGAGGCTACGGAAGAAAAACCTACCGAAGAAGGGCTGTACGTAATGTACGCCGTGCTTGACCTTGAAGCCGAGGGCTACGAATCGCTTACGTATTCGTTTGAATTCGAGATAACTTCCGCATTCGATAAGGATCTGCTTATCGTCGATATCGTTCTGGGCGTAATTGCGATAGGGCTTGGCGCGGCGGTAGCGGTGCTTGCGATAAGGAGGTATAAAGAATGTTAAGCAACAAGATGTTTCTGTTGATATTGATGGGCGGGCTCATACTGTTTATCGTAATCTTTGCGATTATGATAATAGTGCTTGCGGTGGCGCTCAGAAAGCGCCCGCCGGTAATCAGGGTGGTTATGGCTCCTCCTGCGGAAGACGAAAGCGAAGAGCAAGCCGAAGAGCAGCCCGACAGCATCGAACATTCGCCGACGCCTATGCTGCCCGCGCCCGAAGAAGAGGACGACGGTGACGACGAGGCGGAAGAAACAATTTCCGAAGGACAGGAAACGGTGCGTTATAACCGCAGCTTCAAGGCGAAAATCTGTCAGCTCAAAGACGAAACCAAAGCATGGTATTCTGCGATTAAAAACGAACTGTTGTCTTACGACAGGATAAAGACGCGCATAAGCTGGAAACGCGAAGGGTTCCGTATAGGCAGAATGACTGCGGCAAGGCTTATCGTGCGCGGCAAAACCGTCTGCCTTCTGACCGCCGTCGAACCCGCGGGTTATAAGGGCACGAAGTTTACGGTTGAGGACGTTTCCGAGTTTTCGGGCATGGCGGATACGCCCACTTTGTACCGTATCAAGAGCGAGAAGAGGGTGAAATACGCGATAGAAATGATAGCCGGCATGATGAACGCGATGAACGTAGAAAAGAACCCCGATTATCAGCCGCAGGATTTTACAGAGCCGTATATGACCGACGAACAGCTCATTGAAAAGGAACTGATAAAACGTACGGTCACGGTTGCCGCCCCCGCAGGCGAACCCGACGTAACGCAGAACTGATAAAAACGGCACCGCGCCGCTTCGGTAAAGAAGCGGCGCGGCTTTTTATTGCCAAAATTTCACAAAAAGTATGAAAC
>DOCD01000022.1:0-1163 GCA_003503945.1 Clostridiales bacterium
ATTTCAAAAAAATCAACGCCGAGCTTTCCTCATACAGTAAGGTGCTGTCGGGGCTTACTCAGGTTGTCGCGCTCAACAAGTGCGACGTGTACGGCGCGGAAGAGAATATAAGGGAGTTCAAAAAGAAGTATTCGCGCAAATATAAAATTTTCCCCATAACCGCCGTAAGCGGCGAGGGGACGGATAAGCTTATCGAGTGCGTGTTTGAAATTTTGAAAACTCTGCCGCCCGTAAGGCGCGTTGAAAGCGACGAAAGCTTTACTTATACCAAGAGCGGCGATTTAGGCTTTGAAATATACCTCGACGGGGACGTTTACGTCGTTGTGGGTACGCTCGTGGATATGCTTTGCCGTAACGTAAGCCTTGACGACCCCGATTCGATGGCGTATTTCCAGAAAATATTAAGGGAAAAAGGCGTTATTTCAAAACTTCGTCAGATGGGCATTAAGGACGGCGACACCGTTTCTATCGGCGAAGTCGAATTTGACTTTGTAAATTAGGGAGAATAATTCAATGTTGACCTCTAAACAGCGCAGCAAATTAAAAAGCCTTGCCGCAAATATTACCCCAATAGGGCAGGTGGGCAAGGACGGTATAGGCGAAAATATGCTAAAAAGCTTTTCGGATTGCCTTGAAAAGCGCGAGCTTATTAAAATTAACATACTTGAAAATGCGGACGGCGAACCGCAGGAGCTCGGACGCGAGCTTGCGGCAAAACTTAACGCCGAATGCGTAATTGTTATCGGAAGAAAAGCCGTTTTATATCGCAAGTCGGACAGAAAAGACGTCGAACATATAGAATTGTAAAATTTTATTTTTCAGTTTATGACCAGCGCAACGGCGGAAAGTATGAGCATAATTCCGCCGCTTACGATGTAATATACGGGGAAAAAAGTAAAATAGCTTAAAAACAGAAGCGCCATGCCCGACCAGAATAAGGGCGCGCAAATTCTGCGCGAAAAGTGTGATTTTACGCGTTTGAAAAATCCGATTTTTTGCGCTCCTTCGTAAACGTATTTTTCGGGAAGGAGGTCGCGTTTTTTAAGTAGCTCGTAAACGTAGTCTATATTTTTTATCTCTATCAGAAAGGTTTCGGCAAGCGCGGCGGCTTCCGGTGAAATTTTACAGCAGAGAATTGTTTTCTTTCCGTCGGATTTGTTTTT
>DOCD01000022.1:1437-5182 GCA_003503945.1 Clostridiales bacterium
TTTTATAACCTTTGCGATATCGTCCTCGGTTATCGGCTGCATTTTGAATTCAAAGAAGTAGACGCCGTCTTTTACGTAAACTTTTCCGTTTTTCGTTTCGGCGGATGAATCTTCCGCCGACAGGCATTTGTTAAACAGGTCGCAGACGTAATCGTCGGTGGAAAGCGAAAGGTGAAGCGCCAACAGTTTTTTTTGTTTTTCGTCGCGCGAGATAAGCAATTTTTTGTTTTGTTTTCGGCTTATGTAAATAAAGCTCAGACTGCCGAACAGTAGCCCTGCGGCAATTGCAAAGGCAAGCGCCGCGTAGACGCTTCCCGTATAAAACCTTATAGAGGTAAAAAACAGCAAAAAGGCGCACAAAGCTGTAAATAACGTGTCTAAAATAAGCGGTAAATTAATTCTTCTCATATCCGAAGTATTGACTTAACACTTTTCGTTTAAACTATGAATGTTGCAATTTTCGGCGGGTCGTTCAATCCCGTGCATAAAGAACATATCAATATCGCGGTTTCGGCAATAAACAGTCTGTCGTTGGATAAACTTATAATAATGCCGTCGCATTCGACCCCGCAAAAAGACGGAAGATTATCTGCGAGCGGAAACGATAGGCTTGAAATGTGCCGCAAGGCTTTTTCGGGGATAGCCTGCGCGGAAGTATCCGATTATGAATTAAAGCGCGGCGGAATAAGTTATTCTTACCTTACCTGTCGCGAGTTCGCAAAAAAGTATCCCGACGACAAAAGGTATTTTATCGTAGGCGCGGATATGCTTGCGAATTTCGATAAGTGGAAGTATCCCGAAGAAGTTTTGAAAAACGTAAATCTTGCCGCCTGTGCGCGTGAAAATACCGAAAGCTTCGATTCCGCTCGGGGAAAGTTTAACTCGCATTTTTCAAATCCCGTCGCAGAGGTGGCATACGTCGGTAAAAAAGTCAGCTCGACGCGTATTCGTGCGCTTGCGGCGCTCGGCGAGGACGTGAGCTCGTTTACGGGCGAGATAATTGCGCGATATATTACGGACAGAGGGTTATATTTTATGCCCGAAGTCGCGGGCGTGAAAAAGCTGTTGAAGCCCGAGCGGTGGGCACATACGGTTCGCGTAGCCGTCACGGCTGCGGAGCACTGCGCAGAGGCGGGCGTTTCCGAAAAATCCGCGATAATTGCGGCTGCGCTTCACGACTGCGCGAAAAATTTAACTGCGGACAACGAGCTTTTAAAAGACTTTACGCCGCCGGACGGCGTGCCGGAAAGCGTTATGCATCAGTATTCGGGCGCATACGTTGCGGAAAAACACTTTGGCGTATCCGATAAAGATATTCTCAATGCGGTGAGATACCATACGAGCGGTCGCAAAAATATGTTCGCGCTCGAAAAATTGATTTACCTTTCCGATATGCTTGAAGAGGGCAGAACTTACGACGGCGTGGAATATTTACGGGAAGAGTTTTCGCGCGGGCTCGATTACGGTATGTACGCCGCGCTCGATCGGCAGGTAAAATATCTTGAAGCAACGGGAAGAAAAATATATCCTCTTACAAAAGAGGCGCTGAATTATTATAAGGAATATAAAAATGACAAGTAAAGAAAAAACTCAGTTAATTTGTAAATTATTGTCCGCGGGTAAAGCGGTTGGCATAGTATATATTGCGGTGGAAAACAAGACAAGCCTCTGCGATTACTTCGTAATAGCGGGCGGCAGGTCGAAAATTCAGGTAAAATCGCTTGCCGAAAATTTAGAGGAGAAGCTGAAAAAACAATATGAAATTATCCCCCGCCGCACGGAAGGTGTGCAGGGAGGAAGATGGGCGGTCCTCGATTATGCCGACGTTATCGTGCATATTTTCGGCGGCGAGGAACGCGATTTTTATAACCTCGAACGCCTCTGGGAGGACGGCGCTAACCTTACCAGATACGAGGATTGATTATTTTTTGAATTCTATCTCTTTCGGGTCGGAATACGCCGTTTTTTTAGTGCGCTTTTTTTCGACTATGTAATATACGGGCTGAGGCTTCGGGGCAGGTTTTTCTTTCTCTTTTTCCTTTTCTTTCGGTGGCTCGGGTTTCTTTTTAATGCTTAAAAGTCCGATATAAGCAAGTTTGATTACGTGCACCAGAATAAAACAGACGACAAAAGTTAATAACAGATATAAAACACCTATATACATAGCTCGATTATAGTTTAATTTCGGGTTTGAAATTTGCGGAAATAAAAATAATTTTATATAAAAAGGTAAAAAAAATGGCAGATTTGGAACAGTTGGACGAAAACGAAAGATTACAGTATGCCGAATTCAGAAAAAAGCTCAATTTACAGGCGGCAGAGGCTCAGGCGGGTAAGCTTGAATACAATCTTACCGACGTAACAGTAACGGACGCTATGCTGCGCCGCGCATGTAAGGACGCGAACGATTTGAAGTTGGGCGCAATTTGCGTGCTGCCCTGCCTTGTAAGACTGTGCGCGGTATTGCTGGGGGCAAACCCCGACACCTCGCTTATAGCCTGCGTTTCTTTTCCTCACGGCGGAGACACGCTCGACTCGAAGGTTACGCTTATCAAAAACGCCGTAAGAGACGGGGTTGACGAAATCGAAGTAACCGCGCCGCTGACCTATATTAAGGACGGCAACTGGGGTTACGTCAAGCGTGAATTCAAGGTTTTGAAGCGTGCCGCAAAAAAACGTACTTTGCGTATTAATATCGAGTGTTCGCTTCTGACACCTCAGGAAATAAATAAAGTATGTACGATTGCGGCGGATTGCGGTATAACCTCGTTAAGGTCGGGTTCGGGTGCGTTCGGCGGAGGTTTTGACGCGCAGGCAATCGCCGCAATGAAAAACGCCGTCAAGGACAGGTGCACTGTCAAAGCCGACGGTATAACCACTTTCGGCGAAATGCAGACTGCTATCGATATGGGCGCCGGCATTGTGGGCAGTAAAAACGCGCCTGACATCGCGCGCATTATAAAACAGGTTTCCGAATAAAAATGTAAAAATTTCTGTAAACGGCGGTTGACTAATCTCAGCCGCGGTTATATAATAAATGTCGAAAAAAGTAAATTCAGTCGGAGGAAGAAAAATGGATTGTAAGGATAAGGCAAAAATGCGCGTCAGCGTCGATTTCAATTATATGATGGAAAAATCGCTCGGCGCGAGAGGCATCAATGACGGCGAGCTTGCCGCAATTAAAGACAAGGCGGCTGCGGCTTTCGGTTACGTTAAGGAGAACCGCGGAAGGGACGATTTGTTTATGGGTTGGACGGAGCTTCCGTACAATCAGGATGAAATTGTTGCGGATATACTCGAAACTGCGGCTGCGGTCAGAAAGAAATTCAAGTATTTCGTAGTGCTCGGCATAGGCGGAAGCGCACTCGGCCCCATTATGGCATTCAATGCGCTCAAACATCTGCATTACAACGAGCTGCCCGACGAAAAGAGGGGCGGACCCAAATTTTATGTAGAGGATAACGTCGACCCCGTAAGGATGCAGGCGCTTCTCGACGTAATCGAACCCGAAAAAACCTGCTTTAACGTAATTTCAAAATCCGGCGCGACGAGCGAAACGATGACGCAATATCTTATTATTGCCGATATCCTCAAAAAGAAGGGCGTTAATCTGCCCGAAAATATGATTTTCACTACCGACGCGAGCCGCGGAAATCTTATTAAAATCGATAAAAGCTTCGGCGGTGCGTTCAAAAAATACGTGTTGCCCGACGGCGTCGGCGGAAGATTTTCGGAAATGTGCCCC
>DOCD01000154.1 GCA_003503945.1 Clostridiales bacterium
GCGGCGGGCGCTCTACGGCGCCCGCCCCCGATTAAACAATTTCTCAAATCATACTCGATAAAATAGCGAGGTTTGCCGCCACGTCGATATGGCGCACAACCACCCCTTCCGGCGCCTTTATGAGCACCGGCGCGAAATTGAGTATCGCTTTTATGCCGCAACTTATTAAAACGTCGGCAACTTCCTGCGCGAACTGCGCGGGCACGCAGACGACTGCGAGCTCCGCGTTGCATTTTTTGATTTCGCGCTCCGCGTCGGCGATATCGTAAACGGGTTTACCCGCAATTTCCTTGCCGACCTTTTCGGGGTTCGTATCGAAAGCCGCGACTACGTTTATGCCGTAGTTGGAAAATCCGCCGTAGCCGAGCACCGCCCTGCCCAGCGCGCCCGCGCCCGCTATGACCGCGTTGCGGCAACCGTTGCAGCAAAGAAAATCTTCGAGCGCGGCGATAAGCTCCGCGACGGAGTAGCCCACGCGCGGCTTGCCCGTGGCGGACGTATAGGCGAGGTCCTTGCGTACGAGCACTTCGCCCATACCCAACGCCTCGGCAATATGCCCCGACGAAACGTAAGCCCTGTCCGCGGGCATAGATTTTAAATAGTTGAGGTAAATCGGCAATCTTTGAAGGGAGATTACCGGTATTTCGTTGTTCATAAAATTCAACCCTCTAACCACAACGCGGCGGCGCCGTATGCGCCCGCGGCGGAGCCGAGTTTTGCGATTTTTATTTTAACGGGGGCGTAGAACGAACCGAACGCCTCCCTGTCGAGCATGGCTTGCAAAGGCACGGTAAGGTTTTCGCCCTGATTTGAAACGCCGCCGCCCAGCATAATCACCTGCGGGCGGAAAATGTTGGCGATGTTTATAAGTCCGCACGCAAGGTATTTTATGTACCACTCGACAACCTCGCTCGCGGCGATATCGGTGTCGGCGTAGTCGAAAGCCGTCCTGCCGTCGCACGTTTCGGAGGTGTACGTTTCCCACATAGCCGAGCTTGCATCCTCCTCCATAGCCCATTTGGTGCGCTTAATGAGCGCGGTTGCCGACGAATACGCCTCGAAACAGCCGCGCCTGCCGCAGGTGCATTTATTGCCGCCGTGCTCTATTACCATATGCCCTATTTCGGCGCCCGCGGATTTATAGCCCTCGAACAGCTTGCCGCCTATGACTATGCCGCCGCCCACGCCCGTGCCGAGGGTAACGAGCACGCTGTCCTTGTACTCCTTGCCCGCGCCGAACTTCGCTTCGCCGAGCGCCGCGGCGTTCGCGTCGTTGGTTATTTTGACGGGAAGGTTAACCCTCTCTTCAACGTGTTTGGAAAGCGGAAAGTTTTTGAGCTTCAGATTGCCCGAAACGACTATCGTGCCGTTTTCCGAATCTATTATGCCGGGGCTGCCTATACCGACGCCTATTACGTCCTGCTTTTTGCCCGCGCGGGCAATAAAGCGGTTGCAGATAACCGCTATACCGTCGGCGAGCTCTTCGCCGTTGCCGATTGCGGTGGGAACGCTGTCCTCGCCGTAAAGTTTACCCTTTTCGTCGATGAGCGCGCCTTTGATTGTTGTGCCGCCGACGTCGATGCCTATATAGAAAGCCATACAATTTCTCCCTAATTGTTCTTTTTATATCTATTATACTACACAAATACTGTACTGTCAAGATTAAAAATAAATTCCTTGCACAATAAAAATGCGCGCCGCGGGTTATCCCGCGGCGCGCTCGCTGTAAAAAGCGTCTGAAATTACTTGAAAACACTAATGTTGCCGCCCAAAATCACACTTTTGGGCAGGCAGACCCAATTTGCGAAAACTTCCGCCTTTGCGCCATAATATTGAAAAGATTTCTCGGCTATGCTCGAAATGACAATAAGGTGCGCAAAGCGTCGCTACGCTCGCACAGCGGATTGAATATGATTGCGCAAAGAAAGACGAGAACTGTTTCTCAAAACAGTGAACACTCACTGTTTTGCCGTTCGAGATAAGTGCTGCGCATTATTCGCGCAGTCACGGTGACCGAGCACGCCGCTTTCATTGCGGCGTGCAAGAAAGCGCCTTTCAAATCACGGAAATTGTCGCGCGCATAATAGCGCGACAATTTCGTGAATTACTTACTGCCCGTCGAGCCGAAGCCGCCCGCGCCGCGCGCTGTGTCGGAAAGCTCGTCCGCCGCAACGAACTCGGCGGTGATATAGGGGGTTATGACGAGCTGCGCGACCCTCTCGCCGACAGCTACCGTTTGAGGAATATCGGTATGGTTGTGAAGGGCTACCTTTACTTCGCCGCGGTAGTCGCAGTCGACGACGCCGACCTTGTTCGCGGGGGCGAGCCCCTTTTTGGTGGCAAGCCCGCTGCGCGCGTAGATAAGCCCCGCGTAGCCCACGGGCAATTCCAGCGCGAGCCCCGTAGGTATAACTACCGTCGCGTGCGGCTGCACGGTTATATCGCCGTCGACGCACGCGTATAAATCCGCGCCCGCCGCATATTCGCTGCCGTACGTAGGCAAAATCGCCCTTTCGCTGAGTTTTTTTATATTGATTTTCATATGCGCTTCCTCCCGAGTTACACAACCGTTTTTTCGTCCCAGAGCACGACGTCGTCGGTTTTGAGCGAAGGTTTAACCAGAATTATGCGCTGGTTGGACGAACCGCGGAATAAAAGGTTCAAATCTTTGAGCTCTTCTACGAATCTGCCGTCGACGAGCACGTCAAGGCACTTCAAAAGGCGCATAACGGTATTGATATCGCCCTTTTTGCCCGTAAGCAAATCGGCTTCGTAGTCGTAACCCGTAAAGCACCAGAATGATTTTTGAGGGAACTTTTTCCTCAGCCTTTCCATGAACGGAGCGAGCACGGCGGCGTTTTCGGGTTCGAACGGGTCGCCGCCCAAAAGGGTGAAGCCCTTTATGTAATCGGGTTCGAGCCCCTTTATTATTTTATCCTCGACCTCTTTGGTAAAAGGCTCGCCGTAACAGAAATCCCACGTTTCGGGGTTGAAACAGTTTTTGCAGTGATTGCGGCAGCCGCTGACGTACAGCGACACCCTGACCCCGGGGCCGTTGGATATGTCGTACCACTTTATTTTAGCATAATTCATTTATTCACCTCTTATGAAAAGCAAACTGCGGAGATGCAAGCAAGACAAGGCAAGCGAGCATTCCCGCAGGGGAGTTTACTTATAGTAAATGACCCAAGAAAGCGGAGCTTAACGCAGTATTGCGCAGTATATACGCAGTTTTAAAGGTGCAGTACGCGAGCTTTTATTTCTTTTGTCTTACCCACATTCCAGAAGTTTTCGCCGAGGTAACCGCAGGTACGGCGGGTTACGTTCATTTTGCGCTGGTCTTTATTGTGGCAAACGGGGCACTCCCATTCGTTATCGTCGTTTATTAAAATTTCACCGTCGAAGCCGCATACGTGGCAGTAGTCGCTCTTCGTGTTGAATTCGGCGTACTGTATGTTGTCGTAAATAAATTTGACGACGTCCTCCATAGCCGTAAGGTTATGGCGCATGTTGGGTATTTCGACGTAGGATATAGCCCCGCCCGAAGAAATCTGCTGGAACTGACTTTCGAACGTAAACTTCGAGAACGCGTCGATATGCTCGCGCACGTCCACGTGATAGCTGTTCGTGTAGTAACCCTTGTCGGTTACATCCTTTATGTCGCCGAATTTTTCCTTGTCTATTCTCGCGAAGCGGTAGCATAAAGATTCGGCGGGGGTGCCGTAAAGCCCGAAGCCCAGCCCCGTTTCCTTCTTCCACTTTTCGCAATGCTCGCGAAGAGTATTCATTACCTTCACGGCGAACTCCATACCCTTGGGGTCGGTGTGAGAAACGCCCTTTACAAGCTTCGTGACTTCGTAAAGCCCGATATAGCCCAGAGATATCGTGGAGTAGCCGTTCAGAAGATATTTATCAATCTTTTCGCCCTGCTGCAACCTTGCAATCGCGCCGTACTGCCAGTGCACGGGCGACACGTCGCTCGTAACGCCCATAAGCGCGTTGTGGCGGCACATCAAAGCGTCGAAGCAAAGCTGCAACCTTTCTTCGAGAATTTCCCAGAATTTTTTCTCGTCGCCCTTGGCAAGAATACCGCACTGCGGGAGGTTTATCGAAACTACGCCCTGATTGAACCTGCCCTCGAACTTGTAATTGCCGTTTTCGTCCTTCCACGGAGAAAGGAAAGAGCGGCAGCCCATGGGCGAGAATACGTTGCCCTCGTAATTTTCGCGCATCTTCTTAGCGGAAATGTAATCGGGGTAAAGGCGTTTTGAAGAGCACTTTACCGCAAGGCGGGTAAGATAGTCGTACTTGCCGCCCTTCAAGCAGTTGTTTTCGTCCAGAACGTATATGAGCTTGGGGAACGCGGGGGTTACGTAAACGCCCTTTTCGTTCTTAATGCCCTGATAGCGCTGTTTTAAGATTTCTTCTATTATCATCGCGTTTTCTTCTATATACTCGTCCTTTTCGTCGAGATAGAGGAAAAGCGTTACGAACGGCGACTGACCGTTCGTGGTCATAAGCGTGTTAATCTGGTACTGTATTGTCTGCACGCCCGCTTTGAGCGACTCCTGCAAGCGCATGTTGACGAAGCTCGCCTTTGTTTCCTCGTCGAGTGTGCCGCCGAACTGCTCCTCGCACTGCTTTACGTACTTTTCTTTGGTGAGCCTTAAATATTTGCCGAGGTGCGCGATATTGACCGACTGCCCGCCGTATTGCGAGGAAGCGACAGAAGCTATTATCTGCGTGGTAATCGTGCAAGCCGTCTGGAAGGATTTGGGGCTTTCAATCATTTTGCCGTTCATCACGGTGCCGTTGTCGAGCATATCCTTAATATTTATAAGGCAGCAGTTGAAAATGGGCTGCAAAAAGTAGTCCGCGTCGTGGAAGTGAATAGCGCCCTCGTCGTGTGCCTTGGAAATATATTCGGGCAAAAGGATACGGCGGGTCAAATCCTTCGAAACCTCGCCCGCAATAAGGTCGCGCTGGGTGGAAGCCGTGCGCGCGTTCTTGTTGGAGTTTTCCTCCATAACGTCCTTGTTGGAATTTTTTATAAGCGAAAGAATGCTCTCGTCCGTGGTGTTCGCTTTACGGATAAGCGCGCGTTCGTAGCGGTAAAGGATATACGACTTCATAAGCTGATACTTCTGAAGCTCCATCAGCTTTTCTTCGACCATATCCTGAATATCTTCGACGAGCACGCGTCTTCTGTGGCGCGAAGCTATATCGTCCACAATCGCGTTTATCTGTTCGTCGGTCACGCGGTCCTCGAAATCCACCGCCTCGTTTGCCTTGCCTATCGCCCTCGTTATCTTGTTTTTGTCAAAATCCACCGTAGAGCCGTCGCGTTTAATAACTTTCATATGCTTTCCCTCCGTAAACAAAAAATGACTGCCTGAATTAATCGTAGTGAAATCAAGTATAGTACTTTATACTGCCGTTGTCAAGCCTTAAAACACAATATCTTGTATGTTATTTTTTTTCGGTAATACTATATATAGTATCGCATTCGGGCTGAAAATAAATAACATAATACACGGAAATACGACGGAGCCTGATAAAATTATGTATAATCCTACAAAAAATACCTTCCTCCCCCACCTTTTTACTTTTTCGTCATAAATCGAGTAGCGCGTCGTATCGGCGGCTCTTGCATAGCGAGCCTTAGTTTAGGATGGCAATAAAAAACCTTCCCAAACACGGGAAGGCATTTTATATAAATTTTTTTAATATTCTTTTCTTCCAACCAATTCGTCAATAGAAATATCGAATACATCACTCAATATCCACAGATTGGAAAGTGTGGGTTCCATATTGTATTGTTCCCACTCGCTCACGCACTGTTGGGTTACCCCAATCATATTTGCAAGTTTTGCCTGCGACAATTTATTTTCAGTTCGGAATAATTTTAAATTATCACCAAATTTATTATTCATAATATTATGATACAATTATACTTGTTAAATTAGTTGACATACAATTATACTTGTGATAATATGTTATCAATAAATTATTTTTTAAGGAGAATTAATATGACAATTGAAGATGCTTTAATTAAGTATTATGGCGGTAGAGCAGAATATTCCTGCGGAAGACTTTATAGAATCGGAGATAAAAGAGTTGAATACTCTTGCGGACAATTAAGTTATGTAGGTAATGACAGAATTGATTATTCCTGCGGAAGACTATATCAAGTTGGCGGAAACCGCGTAGAGTACCAATCTAATGAAATTTATAAAATCGGCGGAATTGTAATCAGATAAAACAAAAAATCACTATTGAAATCTAACCTTAGTAAAGTGAAAATATAAAAATGTTCAGCAAAGACGTTTGCAATAAAATCGGATACTATGTATATCGCTTGGTTGATCCCAGAAACGGTCAGACATTTTACGTCGGTAAAGGAATTAATAACAGAGTATTCGACCATGTTGGTTATGCAGAAAAATTACTTGAAGAAGAAAGCGATGAATCAAAAACCGAAATTGAAAAAATATTAAAATTATCTACAATTCACGCCATTAAAGATGCCGGGCTTGAAGTAATACATATTATCCAAAGATGGGGAATGACCGAAGACGAAGCTTTTTTAGTAGAATCTGCCGTTATGGATTGTTTTCCCGGACTTACAAACGCCCAAGCGGGACACGACGACGAGCACGGAGTGATTAATTGTAATACTTTACAAGTCTCACTTTCCTCAAAAGAATTTGAAGAACCCGAAAACATAGAAAATTTTATGATAATTAAGGTTAAACAGTCGATAGTCGAAGATAGAAGAAGTCGTTACGAGGCAACAAGGCGAAGCTGGAAAATTAACCCCAACGAAGCAAGCAAACACCCCTATATTCTTTCCGTTACCGACGGTATCGTCAAAGAGATTTATTATGCAAATAAATGGGAAAAAGTTACCGAAGGCATTTTAGAAGACATAGGCAGATATCAGTTCGAAGGTTACGTTGTTAATAACAAAAAAGTACGGGATAGATTTTTAAATAAACGAATACCATCCAAATACTCAAAAAAAGGTATGGCATCCCCTTATCTGTACTGTAATAAAAAATAATATTTAGCGCAATAAAAACACCTTTCCCAAATAAGGGAAGGTGTTTTTATTAAGTAAATTTTTTCAGGTAACTCAAATCGAGTTTCCATTCGGGCACGAGGTTGCGGCGGCGGTGCGCCTCGTTCGCCTCGCCAAGCGCCTTGCGGTATTCCGCGTAAGTGCAGCCGTTCACCTTCATAAAGTGTTCGCTTGCCCGTTCTTCCCCGCCCGTAAGCTGGGTGCGCCCTATGTGAATGACCTCGTGGCAGCTTTTGCAGATTGCAACCACGTCCGCAAGCTTCTGTACGGCGTTCCTTTCGTCGTACTCCCACCTTTCGTGCGCTTCGAGCCGCCGCGTCGGCGCGCCGCAAATCATACATCTGCCGCCCGCGCGCGCATACGCCTCCCTACGCACAACGTCCCACTGCGCGGGAGATAAAATACTTCTTAAATTACTGTACCAGCAACTGTCGGGCACAAGTTCGAAATTTAGCTTCATAATAATTTGAATTGCAAAACTACGGGGTTATGGTCGCTGAACGCGTATTCTGTGTTCTGCGTGTTCACCGCAACGACCTCCACGTTATCCGAAACTATAAACCCGTCGATAGTGTTGGTATAATTTACTCCCTTTTCGTAAGGGATATCCGCGCCGCGGCAGGTGGCGTTGTCCTTATCCGCCGCAATGCGGAAGCCTTCCGCCAGCTCGGAATTGTGCAAAACCGAATTTTTAACCCATTCGGGCACATGCTGCTTGCTTTCGAAGTTAGACAGCGCCTTGTCGTCGCTGTCGAAGTAATCCGCGATAAGGCAGTGATTGAAGTCGCCGCCCGCAACCACGTAGTTGCCCTTTCCCCGCTCCTCCTTCAAAACGCCGTTGAGCATTTCAAGCTGACGGGCGCGCACCGTGCCGCCCTTATCGTACGCGGACATATGCAGATTAATCAGAACGAGAAATTTGTCGCTGTCCTCTAACGGCAGATAGTGCACCGCAAAGCACCTGTCGAGGTCGAACAGCTTGTCTATAAAATTATCGGTAAGCGGAAAAGAACGGCGCACCGCGCTATGTATATTATATTTCGAAAGCGTGAGTATTCCCGCGTTGGTCTTGCCTATCGGGTCGTTGAAAGGATAAAAAAGGTTTGCGGTATGAAAGTTTTCCGCATAGGTCGAGCTATGCCCTTCGGCAGCGGCGGAAAATACGCTTTTCATATTTATATCGTAGCTCCTGTCCGCCTTTTCGTCAACCTCCTGCAAAAAGTAAAAATCCGCGTCCATGCTCCTTATAATCCCCGCCTGACCCGTTACGTTTGTAAGAACGTCTCTTTCGTTAAACCCCTTAGCGTATTTGCCGACAACCTCCGAGCCGTCGTCCATAACCCCCGTATCCATAAAAAAGGAATAGTCGGGCGAATACGCGCCGAAGCCGGCGTTATAGGTCATAATCGTGAAAGTCCCGTCTTTTGAAATTTTCTGTTCCTTTTCGTTTTCGGTTGTAAGAACGAAGTTATCCTCTATTCTGTAATACTGAGCGGCAACGTAGCCACGTAACCGCCGATAATAAGTGCCGTCGCCCCGATAACGGAGGCAAGAACTATCGCAACTATTTTAATAATGCGTTTTGCTTTCATAATTCAATTATACAAACTTTAAAAGAATTTTTCAACAAATTATTGACAACACGCAAAATTTGTACTATAATTAAATTGATATCAATATGATATCATAAATTTTCTAAAAAGGGAGTTATTATTTATGAACGAAGTTAAAGAAAAGGAATTAAAAGGCTTAAACGGCTGGCTTATGCTTATTGCGGTATTCGGCGCGCTTATAGTCGGCATTGCAATGCTCGTTATGGGTTTCATGCTCGCCGGCGGCGACGAAGTCCCCGAAAACCCCGGCTTTTTCGCCATGTCTGCCGTGGGGGCGGTAATCGCTTTCGTTTCGGTATTCTGCTTTATAGGCTTTAAGGTCGTAGCACCCAACGAAGCGATAGTTTTCACGCTGTTCGGAAAATACCACGGCACGCTTAAAAAGGACGGCTTTTATTTCGTCAATCCTTTCTGCACGGCGGTCAACCCCGCGGCGGCGTTCGGCGGGCGCATGGGCAAAAAGCTTAGCCTTAAAGCAATGACTTTGAATAACGACAAACAGAAGGTAAACGACGAAGAGGGCAACCCCATTGAAATAAGCGTAGTCGTTATCTGGAAAATCCGCGATACGTCGAAAGCGGTTTTCGCGGTGGATAATTACGTAACCTTTATTTCCACGCAGTGCGACTCCGCCATAAGGCAGGTTGCAAGGCAGTACCCTTACGACGTTTCGGAAAACGGCGACGAAAAATCGCTGCGCGGCTCCTCGCAGGAAATCGCGGAAGTTCTTAAAGCGGAGCTTCAATCCCGCGTGAACACCGCGGGCATAGAGATACTCGACGCGCGCATTAACAACCTTGCATACGCGCCCGAAATCGCGGCGGCTATGCTGCAACGCCAGCAGGCGGCGGCGATAATCGCGGCAAGGCAGAAGATTGTGGACGGCGCGGTTTCGATGGTGGATATGGCGCTCAAAAAGCTTTCCGACAACAACATAGTAGAGTTGGACGACGAAAGAAAGGCGGCGATGGTATCCAACCTCCTCGTCGTGCTCTGCGGCAACCGCGACGCGCAGCCCATAGTCAACAGCGGTTCGATATACTAAATAATTCTCAAATTTTTGTTTCTATTCTACGAAACAAAAATTTCGAGATTTTCAGCGGCTCCACTTCTATGGCGCAAAGGCGCAGGTATGCGCAAATTGAGGCGTGCTGCGGAGGGTAACCCTCCTTGCACCGTTAATTTTACAATATTATAGCCTTCCCCTTTCGGGGAAGGTGGATTGTTCGCAGCGCAGCGAGAACAAGACGGATGAGGTTATATTCGACTTAACCCTCGAAAACCCCGAAGCGCTCGCTCCCTTCGTGACGTTGGAATAATATGCTTAAATATTACGGCGCGCCCGATAATACTCAGGTAGATAATGGATAATAAAAAGAACGGCAAAAAACAAATCCCTTTGAGGATTTCAGACGAGCTGTACACCGAGCTCGAGCGCTGGGCGGAGGACGAATTCCGCTCGGTGAACGGTCAGATAGAGTATCTTCTGACGCAAAGCGTCAAATACCGCAGGAAAGGTGCGAGAGGGCTTACGACGGAACAAACCGAAAGTTAATCCCTCGCTTTCGCCACCGCTTTTTCCCAGCCGCTTAATAGCTTTGCGCGCGTTGGCTCAGGCATATTCGGGCTGAAAACGCCGTAACCGCTCGCCGTAGCCCTGATTTCGCCCTCGTCTTTCCAGAAGCCGCACGCAAGCCCCGCAAGGTACGCCGCGCCCTGCGCCGTCGTTTCGACCGTTTGCGGGCGAACCACCTTTAAATCGGATATATCCGCCTGAAACTGCAATAAAAAATCATTCTTACTCGCCCCTCCGTCCACGTTGAGGCGGGTTATTTTTATGCCCGAATCGCGCTGCATCGCGCGCACTATATCTTCAACCTGATAGGCAATGCCCTCCAAAGCGGCGCGCACTATGTGCGCGCGAGTCGTGCCGCGGGTTATGCCCGTAATGAGCCCGCGCGCGTCCGCGTCCCAGTACGGCGCGCCAAGCCCCGTAAACGCGGGCACAACGTACACCCCGCCGTTATCTTGAACCTTTAACGCGTAGCTTTCGCTTTCGTCTGCCGAGTTTATTATCCCGAGCCCGTCGCGCAGCCATTGCACCGCCGCCCCGCCGACGAATACCGAGCCTTCCAGAACGTACGGCGGCTTTTCCGTCAGTGTCGCGCCCAGAGTGGTTACGAGCCCGTTGCGGCTTTTTACCGCCCTTTCGCCCGTGTTCATAAGAAGAAAACAGCCCGTGCCGTAAGTGTTTTTCAAATCGCCCTCTTCGGTGCAGAGCTGCCCGAAGAGGGCCGCCTGCTGGTCGCCCACGGCGCCGCAAATGGGCACGGGCGAGCCGAACACGCTCTTGTGCGTATAGCCGAATTTACTGCCGCTCGGCTTGACCTCGGGCAGCATACTGCGGGGTATACCGAAAAGCTTTATAAGCTCGTCGTCCCACTCCAAGGTATGTATGTTGAACAGCATTGTGCGCGCGGCGTTGGTGTAGTCGGTGGCGAATATTTCGCCCTTCGAAAGCTGCCACATAAGGAAAGTGTCGACGGTGCCGAACAACAGCTCGCCCCTTTCCGCGCGTTCGCGCGCGCCCGACACGTTATCCAAAATCCATTTGATTTTGGTTGCGGAAAAGTACGCGTCGGGGATAAGCCCCGTCTTATCGTAAATCAAATCCGAATACTTTTCTTTAAGCTTTTCGCAGTAGTCCGCCGTCCTGCGGCACTGCCATACTATAGCGTTGTATATGGGCTTGCCCGTAGCCTTATCCCATACGAGCGTGGTTTCGCGCTGGTTTGTTATGCCCGCCGCCGCGATATCCTCCGCGGATATATCCGCGCGAACCAACGCTTCGGCAATAACAGCCATCGTTGAGCCCATAATATCCTGCGGCGAATGCTCGACCCAGCCCGCCTCGGGATAAATCTGCTTGAACTCCTGCTGGGCCATACAGACTATGCGCGCCGATTTGTCGAATACGATTGCGCGCGAACTCGTCGTGCCCTGGTCTATCGAAAGTATATATTTTCCCATAAACCCATTATAACACGGCTTTTTTAAAATTTCAATACCCCGAACGCATAAAAAACAGCGGCGTCAGCCGCTGTCGTTAAGTCCGAGCAAGTAATCGACGCTCACGCCGAAAAACACCGCCATATCCGCAAGAAGGGATAAGGGCGGCTCGCGCTGCTCCTTTTCGTAATGCAGATAGGTTACGCTGTTTATGCCAAGCCTTTCTGAAAGCTGCTTTTGCGTGAACCCCCTGTCCTCGCGCAATTCCTTTAACCTTTCCCCCAAAATTGTTTTCATAACACTACTTCCTTACTTGACATATTACCATTTTGGTAATATAATTATTCAGTAACTACCATTTTGGTAGTTACTAAATAATTCAAAGGAGTTAGTTATGGAAAATGAAAATTTAAAAGAAGATCTGCACGAAGATGCGACTTCGCTCTATACGGGCGGGGCTGTCGTAAGAAAACTGATAAGCTGGGCAGCGTTTATCGTCAGCCTTATCACCCTGACGCTTGCAAACCCCGCAATGGTATGCTGGAAGCAGCGCTGGGAATGCAAACACACTTATATAGACGGCAAAAGACTTGTGTTCGACGGAAAAGCCATGCAGCTTTTCGGCAAGTACATAGTATGGATATTGCTGTCTTTGGTAACGCTCGGCATATATCTTTTCTGGCTTTCCGTCAAAAAGAAAAAGTGGATAACAAAGCACACGCATATAGTTACCGACGAAAACGCGCAGGAATACGCCGAAGCGGAAAGCAAAACTTCCGTCGTTGAAAATATGTCCCCCGAGGAGCGCGCCGCATACGAGGAAAAACTGTTCACAAAAAAGAGACAAGCGCACAGCTTCGGGCTCGTCGCACTGATACTGACTTTCGTTATGCCACCGTGGGGATTTATAATGGGCATTGTCGGGATTATTACGGGCGCGATTTATAAAGAAAAATTCGGGCTAAGGGCAAGCTGCGTTGCGGTAAGCATTGTCGGTGTTGCGATAATCATAGTGCTTTCGTTTATACTTCAAGCGCCGAAAATTCCGTTTTTTATCGCCGCAGGAGTGTTTGCTGCGGTTGCGCTAATCGCCTGTATCGCCGTTTTCGTGTTTACGGGCAAGTGGGAAAGCGTAAAAATGAAAGAAAAAACCGAGCAGCAATAGAGAAAAGGAGGAAATTATTCCTCCTTTTCTTCTATAAACTGTTTATGAAATTTTGCTATTTCCCTTTTGTCGATAGAAACCTTCTGATAGAGCCCCGTACATTCGTTGGCGCACACGCACTCCTCGAAAAGGTCGTGAACCTCGTTTTTGGATTTATGCTTTTCCATACTAAAAGTTTACGCAGAAATTCACTTTTTATCCGCGTCCGCTTTCTTTTTACGCTTTATAAAGTACACTGTCGCGCCCGCAATCGCGGCTGCCGCCGCAACGCCGCCCGCAACGCCCAACGTTATCCATAGCTTGCGGTTGTCCTTTACGATAATCGGTTCGCCCTCCTTGTCGACGTACAGGGCGGTTATAATCGTATCCGCTGTGATTGTAATTCTGTCGCCGGGGCGCAGCTTTTTGCCGTTTACCTCCCAGCACGTGAAAATCCTGTCCGCGTCGGTGGGCTCGGGCACGGGCAGCTTGAAGGTGTCGCCGTGCGAAACCGTGTAGTCCTGCGCGCGCTCCTTCCCGTCGATTAGCTGCACAACCGTAACCTTATACTGCGCCGAATACACCGCTTTGACCGACAAGTCTTTGAGCACGGTCACGGTAGCGCCGCTCGCATACCGTACCCCGTTCACGTCCCAGTAATGGAATTTATCGCCGAACAGCTTGTCGTCGGCTTCGGGCAGAACGAATTTATCGCCCTCGGTAAACTTCTTCTCGGTATCCTTTATTTCCCCGTCGATCTCGCCCGAAAAAGTCACCGTGCATACCGAAAGCTCGCGGTAGACTGCTTTAAGGCTAATATCGGCAACAACGGGGATTTTTTCGCCCGCGGCAAGCTTTATATCGCCCAGCGCCCAGTGCGTAAATATTTTGCCCTGCGGGCTTTCGGGGACGGGCAGAACGAATATGCGGGAGTTGCCGTATTCGAATACTTCAACCTTTTCTTCCCCGCCCGAAATATAATTAAGCTCGATTTTATGCGCGTCGTCGTAAACCGCCACTACCGCGCAGTTTTCCTTTATGACGAAGCTTTCGCCCGCCTCTTTCCTTTCGCCGTTAATCGCCCAGTGCGAGAACACTCTGTCCGACGGTCTGTACTCGGGCACACCCAGAAATATCCGGCTTCCGTACGGGTAGCGATAAACCTTCAGCTCCTCGCCGTCCGAAGTGTGGACGAGCACCGCCACGGTAACATCGCCCTTTGCTTCCGCGGAGGCGTACTCCGCAATTGCGACAAAATCGTCGGTGGCGAATATCTCGTCGTCGGCGGAATATGCCGCGCCGTTTATGCGCCAGCATACGAATACGCTGCCCTCTTGCGCGGCGGGCGTGCCGAGCTTTACCTTTTCGCCGAAGCCGTATTCGGAAATCGTTGCCTTGTGCCCGTCGCCGCCCGACGTTACCGTAGTTATTTCAACCCTTTCCTTCGCTTCGCCGTACACGGCGGTCAGCACCGCGTCGCCGCGCACGACGTACGTTCCGCCCGCGAAGTATCTGACCCCGCCCGAAAGCCAGCAGATAAATTCGCCGCCCGCGTGCCCCGACGGCATCGGAAGGGATATTTTTTCGCCCTCTTCGTATTGCTCCGCGCGTTCGCCGTCAAAGGTAATAATTTTCACGGTGCGCTGTGCGGAATACACGGCAACCGCTGAAAAATCCGCCCTGACAATCAAAGTTTGCCCCGCGGCGTATTTAATTCCGTCCGCAAGCCAGTGCGAGAAGGACTTCCCGAACTCGGGTTCGGGCGCGGGAAGAGTGAACGAATCGCCGTAAGCGACAAGCGCGGTTTTAGTGAGCCCGCCCGCTTCGAGCGCGACGGTATAAGCGGGCTTTTCGTCCGCGGTGAACGCCGTGTCGTACTCGATTTCCTTTTGCTCGCCGCAGGCGTAGTATTTACCGTCCGAGCAGAACCAGCCGAAAACGGGCTTGCCGTCGGGCGTTTCGGAAGGCAGGCAGAACCCGCCGTATTTCACAACCTTGTATTCTTTTACGTGCGCCCCGTTTGCGAGCGTGACCGCGATATAGGGCGTCAGCTCCGCGTCGAACGAACAGTTGCCGTCAATCGTCACCGTATCGCCCGCAAAATAATCCTTGCCGTCGGCGCTCCATTTGCCTATATATAAATTTTCGTCCAGCCCGTCGACCCGTTCGGGCAAAACGAATCTGCCGCACTCTATCTGCACGACGGCGGTTTCGCCGCCGAAATTTAAGGTTATATTCGCGATTTTGCGTAAAGCCGTTATCTTTGCCCCGTCGACCGCGGCGACGCCGAACGCGATATTGAAAGCCGAAGCTATTTCCGCCGTGAGCGAAAAGCCCGTTACCGTATCTATGAGCGTGGTGCCCGAGGAGGCTATTTCGGGCAGAACGAACTCCGCGCCCTTAACGTCGGGCATGCTGCCGTTTACGTTCAGTCTGGCGCCGTCCGCCTTGTATATCCCGCCCGAGAACTTGCCGCCGTTCAGCGTCGAGTACCCGCCCGCAAGATACATCGCGGTGGAAGAGGTTTCGCCCGCTATGTTATCCTCCATGGTGCAACCCGAAAGCTCGAAACGGCGGACTATGCTGCCTGCCGCGACGTACGCGCCGCCGCCCTTGCCCGAAGCTGTGTTACCCGTAAACACGGCGTTTTTCATATTAACCGTCGCTTCCGAATAAATCCCGCCGCCGTCCTTCGCCTTATTGCCTATAACCGCGCAGGAGGGATATCCCTCGGCGGGCGAACAAGACACAGCGGTGAGCCCGTCCGCACCCGACAGATAAATCCCGCCGCCGAAATACTTTGCCGTATTGCCGCCGACGGTAACGCCGTACATATTCAACCTCGGGTAATAATTGCCGTCGCGGTCGTTTTTAAGGCACGCGCCGCCGCCGTTTGCCGCGCGGTTGTTTTGCATTACGCAGCCGTACAGGGCGACCTGCCTTGCGCCGTAGGTTATATAAAGCGCGCCTCCGTCGCCGTTATTGAAGTTGTTTTTAAAGATTACGTTAGTAAAAGTTATACTCTGCGGAACGCCGGAAAACTCCGTTTCGACAAGCGCGCCCGATTGATAGAAGTCCTTGCCGTCGAGTATGATTTTCGCGTCCGCGCCGCCCATATTCAGCGACGCCCGAACCGTAAGCAGCGCGCCCGTGCCGCTTCGCGATAAGGTAACGCTTTCGCCCGCGGACGGGTCGGGCAGCACGGTGAGATTTTTATCTACGACTATGCCGCAGTCGGAAAAGGATTTCAAAAGGTACACCGTGTCGTTTTCGCGCGCGGCGGCAACCGCCTCTTTAAGCGAGTTGTACTTCACGTTGCCTATCCTGCACACCTCCGACTGAACACCGCCGACGGGCTCGGTTTCGCGCGGAACGCCCGTGCGGTTCAAAAGCCTGTCGTAAGCGTAAACCCTGTACTTGGGTCTGACGCCGTCGGCGTAACGGTAAGTATCGGTAAACGCGGCGTCATAGGTTATGCCGAGCACCTTCCAGCCGCCCTCCATAAAGCCCTGCACCTCATAACAAAGGTGCGCGTCCTCCTTAACCTCGGGCATAAACAGCGTATAGCCCACCGAGGAGCGAACTATCTGCGTTACGCCGACCGTATCGGTCGAAGAATATCTGCCCGCCCACTCTTTATCGAGTATGAAATCATTCTCCTTTAAAAGCTCGAACTGTCTTTCGTCTATGTAATAATATTTTTTATCCCCGCCGGAAATTCTGCCGCCCGATTTCGCCGCGGAGATACACTCCTTATAATCGGGCGAAGCCTTATCGCAGGAAAACCTGTTGTCCCCATTATATTTCGAGCCGCCGTGATAATAGCCCCACCTTTCGAAGTACCCGCCCGCGTCCTGCCCGAGCGCAAGCGAGGAATAGTATATAAATCGCTCCGTAGGGTCGAGAGACTTGCCCGTCGCCTCCTTAGAGTAAAGGTTTTGTAAGTTCGCCCAGTAATCGGGGTTGGCGCCGAAAAGCAGCCACCACGCCGCGTCGCCGCCGTTAAGCCAGAGGTTTTTGTCGGTCGCGTATCTGCCGAAATCGGAGGCGAGCTTCTCGGCTGCACCCGCGATATCCGCGGCATATTCGCCCGTCAACAGCCAGTTGCCGTACTCCGCGAACATTTCGTCGGTGTATCCCGCCCATTCGCTGCCGCGCCTGTCGAGCGCTCGGCCGAGCGAACGCATAGTTTGCCCCGAAAGGCTGCCCGATGCGAAAATACTGTCGAAATCGTCCTCGTCTATGTATATAAAATCGGACTGCACGGTGTCATACATCCCCGAATATGCCTTTGCGAAACGGAAATTCACCTTTATGTACGGGTTTCTTTGGTCGTAGGAGTCGGCTTTTTCGTCATAGGTTATGCCGCCGAAGCCGAGCATTTTACGTATGAACGAATTAAGCTCGCCAAAGGTTTCGCCGATATCCGCCGCTTCCGCCGCCGAAAGGTAATTATAGGCGAGCTTTGCCGAGCCCGTTATCGTCACGTTGTCGAAAACCGCCTCAAACACGTCGGCGTACGTGCTCGCGTTAAGGGAAGAAAGCTTTGAAACGTAGTCCTTCACGGTCGCCGAAAATTCGCTTTCGTTGCCGCCCTTGCGGTATACGGGATAGTTATACCCGCCCTCAAAATAAACCTTCACGTTGCCGCGGGTATCCTGCGGGCATGTATAAATAAGATAAACCTGCCCGCCCGAATTGCTCGGGCTTGCCGTCGTCGGCAGAGGGAAAGTAAACTTGTTTACTCCGCGCGAAAGCGGGCGCACGATAAAATCCACCCCTTCGCCGTTTTCGACCGCGAACGCGAGAGAGGGCAACAACGTACCCTTTTCCGCCTCGACGTACGCGGTCAGCGTTTCGCCGTATGAAGCGCCTATGCCGAGGGTCTGCCTGTCCGTGCCTATGCCGTCGGTGAGCAGCGTGTCGCGCGCGTATTCCTTCACGTTGCCGCCGCGAAGAATTGTATTCGCAGCGCCCTCTTCGGTGGAAAATTCGCGGCGGGCGTCCTTTCTGAGCGCGCCCGTCAGCACCGCCTCCGCCCTGTCGAGGATAGGCTTTAACGCCGTTTCGTAATTGACGCAGCCCTCTGCGCGCCCGCGGAGCGCGGCAAGCTTTTCAAGGTCGTATTTTTTGTCGGGAAGAAAGCGAGCGTAATCGGTAAACACCGACTTCACCTCTTCGGTAACGCTTTGCTCATCGTCCCCGAACGAGTTTATAAAATAAATTTCGGAAGCCGCCGCCCTTCCTCCGTCCGAAAGGGGCGAGGGGCTTATTTCGGAAAATTCCAGAACGAGGGTTTTAAACGTGACGGGGCTTTCGAAATTGAACGCCGTGAGCGTCGACTCCGCTTCGCCCGCGAAGGTTGCGACAAGCTCGGGCGAGCCCCCGTCCGCGCGGTACGCCTTCAAAAGCTGCGGAAAGCCGTAATAGACGTTTTCGCCGTCGACGGCCGAATACGCCCCGCCGTAAATTATGCAGGAAACCGTAACCGGCGCCGAAGAGGTTATCGTAACCGAATTCGTAAAGCCCGCCGCGTTGCTTAAATCCGAACGCCATACGGAAGCCGTGTTTTTATCGAACGCGTCGGCTATACTCCCGCCGCCGTTCGCGCGGACGGTAAGGTTTGCGATATCCGCCGAGTTGAGCGCGAGAAAGCTTTCGTCCGCAAGCTTGCCCTTTGCGGCGACCGTGGCAATTGCCCCCTCCGGCATATCGCGCTTACCGTAGGCTTTATCCGCAAACGCGGTGTTTATTAAAACCGTAAGGGCGGCGCACAGCGCAAAAAGTATTGCAAGCGCGGCAAGCGCCCCTTTTCTGATTTTAAGGCACATATTTTTCTCCGTTAAATAAAAATCATCACCACGCCGAGGATAAAACCTATCAGCGCGCCGAGATTTACGATTGCGTTCAGCTCCTTCTTCATTACCGAAAGAACGAGCTTTTCAAGCTCCTTCACGCTCATCGCGTTTATCTTTTGTTCGACTATGCCGCACACGTCGAGCCCGTCCGCAATCCCCGCGAGCATTTCCTTTACGGCAAGCGAATAGAGCGTGCGGGCAACCTCCGCAACAGTCTGTTCGTCTACCTTTTCCAAAAGGGGCGAAAGGGGTTCGTTCATAAGCTTCTCCGCCTCGCGCGAAACGGCTTTTTTTACCGCCTCTCTGCCGTTTGCTTCTACGTAAGCGTTCACCCCGTCCGCAAGCTTGTCCGCAAGAGAAGTTATGAGGTCGTCCGAAAGGAACATGGCAAGCATGCCCAAAGACGCCTTTTTACTTTTGATTACCTTAACGCCCTCGCTTGCGACCACGCCGCCCAGCCCGAAATCCTTTACGGCGGAAAAAACTCTGTCGCATATAGCTTCCTGCGCGGCGTTGTAAAACGCCTCCGCCTTTTCCGCGGGCGCGACAAGGCTTAAAAGCTCCGCCGCGGTTTTGCCGCCTGCGGACTTAAAGAGCTCTTTGGCGCGTTCGCCTACCTTGTCGAGCGCGGCTTCGGAAACAATCGCCTCCGCCAGGTCGTCCTTTGTAAAAAGCTGTTCGCCGACCGCTTTGCCGACGGCGCTTGCAAGCGCCGCCTTGCGCTTGGGGATAATCCCCGGCGTAAACGGCAGCCGCCATTTGCCTATTTTTTTGGGGTAGTACGGGCGGAAAAGCATTCTGACCGCAAGCCAGTTTGTAAAGTAACCTATAAGCGCGCCCAAAAGCGGCCCCGCCGCATATTTTAAAATTGTAAGAAAAATTTCCATATGTAAACCCGAACTATTTACGTGTAAGCACGGCGAGCGTTTCGCACCACTTGCTTTGGGGAAACATGTCGAAGGGGGTCACGCTTTTCAAAACGTAACGGCTTTCGGGCTCGGCGCATTTTTTAAGCTCTCCGCCCTCCTCTACGAGGGTGCCCAGCAAAATCCCCAAATCGCGCGCGAGCGTCGCGGGGTTGCAGGAAACAAGTATTACCTTATCCGCGCCCGAGGCGGCAATGGCTTTAACCACGCTCCGCTCCATACCCTTTCTGGGCGGGTCGCAGACTATTATCCTGCGCATGCCTTCGGTCTCGGAAAATACCTTGCCTACATTGTCCTCCACCGCGCCGCAGATATTGAACATTTTTTTATCGAGCCCGTTTGCGGTTTTCAGCTCGTCCGCGCAGCGCGAAGCCTCCTCCACGATTTCTATTCCGTACGCCCGCCCGCATTTTTTCGCGAGCATAGCGGTCAGCATGCCGCCGCCGCTATACAAATCGATTGCCGCCGAGCTCTCCTCCGCCTCGTTAAGAACCGCCGAATACAGCTTTTCGCGCATAACGTCGTTGACCTGCAAAAAGGTCATCGCGCCCGCCTTGTACTTTATTCCGTTTTGCTCCGCTTCGAAAAAGCCGTCGCCGCGCAATATGCGCCACTTATCGTCGAAAATCACGTTCGTGTCGCCGTCGTTAATATTGAGTAAAAACGTAAAATCCTTAAAATATTCCCCGAGCGAGGATATGAGCGGGGCGGCGTTTATCGCCTTTTTTACGACAAGCGCGAATATGTGCCTACCCTGCAATTCGCGCACAACTATATGGCGGATAACTCCCCTTTCCGCCGTCGCCGCGAAGTTTTTTACGGCGGCGAACACCTTCTCCGCCCACTCAGCCTGAATGGCGCAGCTTTGCGTTTCGACTATGCGGTGGCTGTGCCTCGCGTAAAAGCCGAGCTCGCCGTTTTCGCCCACGGGCAGAACCAACTTATTCCTGTAACCGAACTGCTTTTCGCACGGAACGGTTTCGTTCACCGCGGCATATATGCCGCCTATTTTATTTAAAGAATTTAAAACGCCGTCCTTTTTGAATTTAAGCTGCGCGTCGTAATCCATATGCTGCAAATCGCAGCCGCCGCATTTGCCGAAAACGGGGCAAACGGGCTTAACCCGCGCATATGACGGGGTCAACACCTTTAAAAGCTTGCCGTAGGCGATATTTCCTTTAACTTTAAGCGCCTTGATAAGCACCCTTTCCCCCGTTACGCAAAAAGGCACAAACACAGTTGTGCCATTGATTTTGATTATTCCCTCGCCGTCCGTGCCGTATCCTTCGACGAGTCCTTCGTATTCTCCGTTTTTAACCAACATACACTTTTAACCGCACCCGTCGCAAATTGCTTGGCACAAGCCGGAACCGCAACATTCGCAAAACCCTAACGCGCAGACCTCCGCGCCGCCCATCTGACCTTTCTTCTGCTGCTTGTACTCCTCGCTCTTTCGGAAATTTTCGAGGTCGTCGAACGCCGCCCTGTACTGCTCGTTTTCGGGCTCTTCCTTTACCGCGCGCTTATACTGTTTATAAGCTTCCGCATACCAATTCTTAGCCATAAACAGCTTGCCCTGCAAATAATATTTTCTGCCGCTCTTTTCCCTGACCGCGTCCAAAAGCTTCTGCGCCTCTTCCAACTCTCCGCTTTCGATAAGCTCTTCAACGCGGTTTAAGCTTTCGTTTTCGTCCATAATTATTTCCTTATTCTGTAAACGAGCATATCCACAGCCGTCTGCGTTTTGAAAATAAGATAGTCGTACGGGAAGAAAATTATCGTTCCTCCCAGAAAAATGAACCAGTAAATATAGGTGTTCAGAAATTGATAAAAGGAATTATCCGCGCTGTCGCCGCCGAGTATTCCGCCGAAGATAAGTATATACGCGACCCACAGCGTGAAATCGAACCACACCGTTTTGACGGCGAGCGCAATCCACCTGTTTATTTTATATTTGACCTGCAAACAGTTGATTAACGGGTGCAGCCCGAAAAACATTATAAAGGGCACCAAATCCCAGAAGCGGACCGCCGCGCCCATTACTATTGCAAGAATAACCGTTCCGAGATACGCGAGAAAGCCGCCCCTTATAAACTGTTTTGAAAGGGGCACCATAAGCGCGACCATGCCGAAAAGATAGCCCGAGGCAAGGAGCACGTTGCTCCAGAACCCCAGCAAAAGGCACACCACCGCCACGGCGCACGATATTGCGGACAGCGCTATTTCAAACGAACGGGAATACTTGCGTTTACTCAACTTTTCACCACGCCGTCAGCGGCAGCAAGTGTTGCAAAGGCAGTTTATGCACATGTTTATATAGCAACACTCTATGCAGTTAGCGCAGAAATTCCCGCCCATCTGATTATCTGCCTGAGAGTTCATAGTCTGCCCCTCGTACACGGTCTGCTGTTCGCCCGCAGCCGAACGGCTCGCGTCGTAATTGACCTTTTCGTTGAGCTTTTTGTATGCTTCCTTGTACTTTTCGTTATCGGGTTCCAACTGAATGGCGATTTCAAGCTGTTTTTTGCTTTCGTTTATCCAGTTTTTGCGGTAGAACACAACGCTTTGAAGGTAGTGCCATCTGCCGCCGCGCTCGTTAAAGCTATCCAGAACGCGCTGCGCTTCGGCGATATTGCCGTCCTTTATAAGCTCCTCCACGCGCGTGAACGAGCTGTCGCCGTCCTCCGCGGCGGCGTTTTCGGAAAGCTCGCGCATTAAGTCGTTATACGCGTTTTCAAGCTGCGTGAGCATTTTCGCCGCGTGGTTGCCGACCTCCCCGTCCATAAACCGCTCTTCGAGATATTTCGCCCTCAGCGTTTCATAAGCCGAAGTTACGTCCTCTTTTGTCGCCCCCTCCGAAAGTCCGAAAAGTTCAAGATTTTTTTTGTTCATTTTTAGCTCCTTTTTTCTTGCACTCGCATTTGACAAGACTTCTTGTCTTTAAAGGTATTCCCCTTAATATTATATTGTCGGTCAAGTCGTGATTGAATTTGAAATTGATCTCCGAAAGTCTTTGCCGCATATCGGCGAAAAGGCTGTCGAACATAAAGTTTATTTCATCGCGGTTTGCGGCTACCGCCTCCGCCTTCGAAGGAAGCTTATACGCATTGTACAGCGCGTTGTATCTGCCTTTTTTTACGTCCTTGTCGTAATCGTCCAAAGCGTCGGCGAGATATACCCACTTGCCCAAATCGTAAAACAGCGCTTCCGTCGCGGGGGTGGAAAATTCCTTTAACGCGTACGCCGAAAGCCGCTGCATCATAACCGCCGTAGGCTCGCACGCCATATCGATTATCGCGCAGCCCGCTTTTTCGAGCTCCGCCTGCGCCCTCATCTGTTCTTCTATGATATCCACAGCCTGTTTATGCCTTTTCAGCGCGCGTTTCAAACCCTTTTTGTAGAGGTGGCGCAAAACCCCCTTTTTGTCGCCGTCCGCCTTGTCGTCGCAGAGCTTATAATACGCAAGCGCGGTATTGATACAGCCCAAAAGCACGGTGGTATCGTCCTTCGAAGCAATCGGGCGGCGTTTGAACCAGTGAATGGCGCAGCGCGCCTTTTTGATTTCGACGTCCTCGTGCCTTATGTTATGAATAAGCGCGGACATAAACGCCATATCGTAGGTCAGGGCGGTGCGCGCCCTCTGCCCGCAGCCCGAGCCTATACTTTTACATAACCCGCAGTACAAAGCCTGATACAGCTTTTCGTCCTTTTTAAAAAGATAGGGCGAATCGGGCTGAATATAACCGAACATATGCCTCCGGCTCACGCAAATCTTTTGCAATGCAAAACATTTGCCGTGAATTTATTTGTCGTAAATTTTCTTAACGGGCGAAATCAATCCGCCCTTGAAAATTTTCGGCATTATTATTTATATAATTTGGGCATTAATTTTGATAAAACCCTATTTTTTTATAAACTTTACTGAGCGTTTTATTCGCCGTAAACGCGGCGCGTTCCGCGCCCGACTTCAACACACCGTCGAGGTACGCCTTGTCGGCGAGCAGCCTTGCCTGTTCGCACTGAATGGGCGCAAGCTTATCGGCGACCGCCTCCCCCACGGCAAGCTTGAAATCGCCGTAGCCCTTGCCCGCGAAGTCCGCCTCCGCCTCCGCCATGCTTTTATCCGTGAATACCGAATAAATAGAAAGCAAATTGCTCACGCCGGGTTTATTTTCGGGGTCGAATTTTATTACCGCTTCGCTATCGGTTACGGCGCGTTTGAATTTACGAATAACGGTATCCTTGTCGTCCGAAAGGAATATGCTGCCGTTCGCGTTTTCCGCCGACTTCGACATCTTTTTGGACGGGTCCAAAAGGTCGCAGATCTTCGCGCCGGCTTTGACGTAAACGCATTCCGGCACGGTAAACGTGGGCGAATATGCGTTGTTGAAGCGCTGGGCGATATCCCGCGCGATTTCCACGTGCTGGGTCTGGTCCTTGCCGACGGGCACGTAAGCCGTCTGATATAAGAGGATATCCGCCGCCATTAAAACGGGGTAATCCATAAGCCCCATATTTATATTATCGGCGTGTTTTCTGCTCTTATCCTTAAACTGCGTCATTCTTTCCATTTCGCCGACGTAGGTGAACGTGTTTAAAACCCAGCAAAGCTCGGCATGCGCGGGCACGTGCGACTGTACGTATAAAACGCACTTTTCGGGGTCTATTCCGCAGGCTATATACAGCGCGGCGAGTTCGAGCGTGCGCCGCCTGAGCTCCGCGGGGTTCTGCCTGACGGTAATCGCGTGCATATTCGCGATTGCGTAAAAGCAATTGTAATCGTTTTGCAGCGCGACGAAATTTTTTACCGCGCCCAGATAATTGCCTATCGTTAAACTGTTTGTCGGCTGAACCGCCGAATACAGATTTTTATTTTCTTCCATAAGTTTTACACAACCTCACAATAATGATAACATATCCGTACCCAAAAAGCAAAGATTTTTTTGACGAATAACCCATAATCACCAAACTTGCCCCCGTTTAACACCTCAAATACACGAAAACGGCGCCGCTTTTTACAAAAATCACGCACAATAATTAACCCGCGTTTTTAGTTGCCAAAATAAGGAATATGGCGTATAATGTGATTAATATGGATAACTGGGTATTAAAAGGCGTGAAAAACCTTGTCAACGAACCGGCGGAAACGCTCGAAGTTTCTCCGACGCAGGTCAAGGTGAAAATTACGCATCTTCTCATTTCCAATTTCGACGTACTGCTGTATAACGGCGATTTAACCGCGAATTACCCCAAAACTATCGGCAGATTTGCCGTGGGGCTGGTTACCGAAGTCGGCGAAAACTGTTACGGCGTAAAGAAAGGCGAACGCGTCTATCTCGAATCGGCGAAGTCGTGCGGGGTCTGCTATAACTGCAAGAGCGGCAAACGCGACCTGTGCGACGATATTCAGCTTGCCGGAAGGGATTTCGACGGGTTTATGCGCGACTTCGTCGTGTGCGAATATACCGACGTATCTCCCTTGCCCGACGCGGTGGACAACTTGAAGGCGCTGTGCATAGAAATGGTCGGCATTGCGGAAAATATCTATGATAAACTTAATCTGTCCGCGGGTCAGAGGGTTGCCGTAATCGGTTGCGACTGTTTGGGCAATATCATCGCGCAGGTTCTGCAATATCATAAGGTCATTCCGATAGTTATCGACAATACGCCCGAAAATCTGGAAAAGGTTAAAAAATGCGGCGTTTACTATACGTTTGCCGCCGACGACGAGGTCGTGCGCAACGTATCGGAAGCAACCAACGGCAACATGTGCGACGCGGCGATATATTCCTCCGCCTCCCGCCTGCCCGTATCTCTTCCGCCCAGACTCGTGGGCAACGGCAAAGCGCTGGTTTTAAGCGGCTCTACTTCGATGCACAGCTCGGTTGACGCGCGCGACATTCTCGAAAAGAACCTTACCGTGTTCGGCGTAACCAACGCGGCGAACTACACCGATTCGGTAATAAACATGCTGTTGCACGGCGCGGTTAACGTGGATTGCTTCGATAAAGAAATTTTAAGCCAGTTCGACCCTGCGGATATACTCGCGCGGTTCAGCGAGGGCTTCAATACGACCGACAGCGGAAAACTGACCGTTTTGAAGATGATTTTCTGACGCGCGGAACTATCCGTGATATGCGCAAACTTACAAAATTATTATTTTCATTGAATTTTCTATACGTTTTACTTATTGCGGCGGAAACTGCCGCAATAATTTTTTTATGCCTGTATCTGCCCGCCTTTATGTCGGTTGCGGCGGCTTTTGCGGGCGTGTGGCTTGTCACGGTTATCGCCGCCGTCTGCGCCGTGGTGAGCGGGGGCTCCGCCGAAACCAACTGCGCGGCAATCCTGTTTATCGTGGCGCTGCCCGTCGCGGGCGCGGTTATCTACTTTATTACGCGTGCGGGGAAACGAAAATGCTGCCGCCTTAAAGTTACGGGCGGCGTTTCGGTAAACGGCGAGGAACGCGCGGCGCAACTGTACTGCGGCACGGGCGGCGCGGACTACGACAAAGCGGTATACTTTAAAAGCGGCGCGGACTACTTTTCCACCCTGTTTTCGGAAATCGAACGGGCGCAAAAATACGTCTGCCTCGAATACTTTATCGTCTGCCGCGGCAAAATTTTCGCAAGGCTCGTATCCGCGCTGCGCACGGCGAAAAGCCGCGGCGCGGAAATCAAAATAATAATCGACGGGATAGGCTCGGCGTTCAAGGCGGGTCGGCGGGAATACAAAACGCTGAAAACGCTGGGCGAGGTGAAAATTTTCAACAGGCTCTCCCCGCTTGTCTGCACGGGCATAAACAACCGCGACCACAGAAAAATAGCCGTCGTCGACGGCAGGGTCGCGTTTACGGGCGGCTTCAACATTGCGGACGAATACGCGAATATCACTAGCCCTCTGGGGTATTGGAAGGATACGGGGGTCGCGCTGTACGGCTGCGCGGCGAAGGTGTTCGGCGGAATGTTTTTCGCAATGTGGAACGACGGGTACGAAATGCGCGCGGAGTCGGGCGGAAAATACCGCTGCATCCCCTTTTGCGACAGCCCGCCCTCCCGCACGGCTTACTGCGAAAACGCATACCTTACCGCAATCAGCGCCGCAAAACGGCGGGTGCATATATTCACGCCCTACTTCTGCACGGGCGAAAAGCTGACCGCCGCGCTCGTGAGCGCGGCGGCACGAGGCGTCGACGTGCGGATTATTATCCCGCATATCCCCGACAAGAAATACGCATTCGAGCTTTCCAAAGCCTGCGCCGCGGAGCTTTCCTTGCGCGGGGTGAAATTCTACGAATATACCCCCGGATTTATGCACGCGAAAAGCATGGTCTGCGACGACAAGCTGTATATAGGCAGCTACAATATGGATATCCGCTCTATGCGTTTGAATTACGAATGCGGAGTCGTGCTGGAAGGCAAGGTCTGCGAACAGGCGGAGCGCGACTTCTGGGAATGCGTGCGGCTGTCCGCGCCGTTTACGGAGGGAAAGCTTTCACCGCCGCGGCGGGCGTATCGTTTTATAATAAAGCTGCTTGCACCGCTTATGTAAGCCGTTTCGTTCTTGACAAAATGTAATTTAAAAAGTATAATGTAATTATAATAATATATATAGGCAAGCTGTCATAAATTAGAACAACCTTAGCGGCGTCTTTTCGTTGCTTTCCGTACGCGGCTCCGTTCGGAGTACGTCTTTGTACGCCTCAGTCGCCGCGCGCACAAATCAATCGAAAATGCGCACGCTAAGGCGCGAAGCGGTTTTAACGGAGCAAATTTGCCGATTAGACGAGGAAATGACCGCAGATAATCCATAGACGGATTATCAAGGGCTTTGACGAAGTATAAGCCCAAATTTGCCCGTTAAAACTTGCTCGAACTTATAACAGCTTGCCTGCGTTACTCATTACGCAACAATAAGGTGAATATATGAAATTTGTGATTGCATCCGACGTACACGGTTCGGCAAAGTACTGCAAGCTTTTAATCGACGCGTTCAGGCGCGAAAATGCGGATAAGCTTCTGCTACTCGGCGATATCCTCTACCACGGGCCGAGAAATCCGCTGCCCGACGGATATTCGCCCAAAGAGGTTGCGGAAATGCTTTCGGAAATAAAGGAAAAAATTATTGCGGTAAGCGGGAACTGCGACGCGGAAATCGACGCAATGATTTTACCCTTCCCGCTTTCGGACTACGCGGCGGTGTTTGCCGACGGAATTAACTTTTATATGTCGCACGGGCACCGCGCCGTGCCGCCCCTCTGCGGCGGCGACGTGTACCTTACGGGGCACACCCACGTGCCGCTGAAAGAAGCGGGGCAGTATATCCACCTCAACCCCGGCTCGGTTTCGCTGCCCAAAGAAAACAGCAAACGCGGCTATATACTTTACGACAACCGCAGGTTTGTTTTCAAAACGCTCGAGGGCGAACAGTACGACAGCCTCGAAGTGACGAGCGGAATTCCGCAGAGCGCGCCCCGCGCCCCCGCCGTCCGCCGCAAGGTAGTGCGCAGAAGAAGATTGATTTAAGTATAAGCCCTCTCGGAACCATCAAACGATTCCGAGGGGGCTTATTATTTCAAAAATTTTTTTTAAATCCGCTTCCGCTTCGTCGAACCTCTGAGGCGAAAGCTCGTATTCGACTTTGCGTTTGTACCACTCGCCGCAGCTGTTTTCGCGGTCGATAATTTCCTCGCGTAAAGCACAGTAATATTTCTTTTTTCTGAATAATCTATACCATCCGCAGTCGTAAAGCGTTTTACAGTTTCCGCAATATTTACATATCTTCGTTGTCATCGCGCTCACACTCCAGCAATTTGCGTAATTGAGACAGTTCCGTCAAAAAATTGTTGAGATTTATTTTTATAAGTCTGTTGCTCCGACGGCTTTTTGTAGCGGGCACAAATTTGTCGCAGGTTTCGTGAATATTCACATCTGCGACCTTTTTCGAACACCAACCGCACTTCGCCTTATTAAAGCTTTTTACGCCCTTTGTGTAATATCTGTCTAAATTCTTACATCTGAAACATTGATTGCTACCGTTTTCCATTTTGTTACTCCTTAATAAAATAGGTATTACCTATATATAATCTACCATAGGTAGTGCCTATAAGTCAAGTATTTTATAGGCATTTCCTATAAAATAAAATTAAGGAGTTAATATGATTACACTTGAACAAATTCAAAAAAGATTA
>DOCD01000194.1:0-710 GCA_003503945.1 Clostridiales bacterium
AATAATATTATATAAAATCAATGCGGCGCGAAGTTAATTCGCGCCGCATGTTTTTTTATTTTATAAAGTTGTCAAGCAATTGCAAATTATCGTTTATAAATCTGTCCAGCTCGTTTGCGTCAAGCTTTTTAAATGAAAGCAAGGCGAGAGAATATACGTAATTTGCCACAAATTTTTGTTTATCTTCCGGAAGCTCTTTTAATTTAGCGATTACGGGATTTTCCGTGTTGACAATCATCGTATAATTAAGTTCGCCGTTGCTCATGCCGTACATCTGCCCCATCTCCGTATAACGGCGCATATATTCGTCGGTTATCATAATCGCGGGAACCTGACTTTTCAGTTTTTCGAATTTGACGGTAAGCTTTTCGTCCTTGATGGCATTTTTGAAGATATCGGCAAGCACCGTATCTTCCTCTCCTTCGCCCGACTTCAAGGCACCGTCGATATCGGCGTCGATACGTTTGAATTTAAGTTTATCGGGAGTTTTATATTCGATAAAGCTTAAAAAATGCGGGTCGATGAACGTGTCGCAGAGTATGGCTTTGAGCCCTGCCTCCTTGAACATTTTTATATAACTTGCCTGCTGCAGTTCGTCGGAAGCGTAATAAACCGTTTTGGGTTCTTTGATTTCCTCCTCGCCCAACAGCTCTTTGAACGTTACGAATTTACCGTCAAGATCCTTATAAATAATGATATCTTTAACCTTA
>DOCD01000194.1:986-1264 GCA_003503945.1 Clostridiales bacterium
CTTTAACCTTATCGTAAAACTCTTCGTCTTTAATGCACCCGAATTTGATAAAGTTGGAAGTATCTTCCCAGCACGTCTGATACTTTTCTCGGTCGGTTTTGAAAAGCGAAGTCAGTTTATCCGCAACTTTTTTGGTTATGTGTTTGCTTATTTTCTTAACTTCCCTGTCGTTTTGCAAAAAGCTTCGCGATACGTTAAGCGGAATATCGGGACAATCAATGACGCCGTTCAAAAGCATCAAAAATTCGGGTATTACTTCTTTAATATTATCGGCGATA
>DOCD01000194.1:1554-4152 GCA_003503945.1 Clostridiales bacterium
ACTTCTTTAATATTATCGGCGATAAACACCTGATTACAATACAGTTTAACCTTACCGCGCTCCAACTCGACTTTGTTTCTGACCTTGGGGAAATACAGAATACCTTTGAGATTAAAAGGATAATCCATATTCAGATGAACCCAGAAAATCGGTTCGTTGTAATCCATAAAGGTATCGCGATAGAACTTTTTATAGTCTTCGTCGGTGCAGTCTTTTGGATTTTTCATATATAAGGGCTGCGTAGTGTTCAGCGGCTCGTCCTTACCGTCGCCCTTAAACCCAACGTATACGTTATAAGGCATAAACGAACAGTACTTTCTTACAAGACTTTTAATATTGCTTTCGTCGAGAAACTCCTTCTCTCCGTCGGCGATATGCATAACTATTTTCGTGCCGCGCTCATTTTTATCGCAGTCATCGACTGAATAGGTCGCGTTGCCGTCGGATTCCCAGTGTACGGCAGGCTCGTCTTTATACGACTTCGTGAATATTTCCACGTTTTCAGAAACCATATAGGCGGAATAAAATCCTAAACCGAAATGACCTATTATTCCGTCGCCGCCGGCTTTTTCGTACTTTGCAAGGAAATCCGAAGCACCCGAAAACGCAATCTGCGTGATATATTTTTCGACCTCTTCTTCCGTCATTCCTATACCATTGTCTTCTACGGTCAGCGTTTTAGCCTTTTTATCGACAGAAATTTTAATGCAGTATTCACCGCCGTCCTCGGTTGCTTCTCCCATAGCGACAAGCTTTTTGAATTTTGTAATTGCGTCGACGCCGTTAGCGACTATTTCCCTCAAAAATATGTCCTTGTCGGAATACAGCCATTTTTTGATAATCGGCATCATATTTTCGCTTGAAATTTTGATATTGCCTTCTCTTTTCATTTTATCACCTCGAAATTTGTACGTTTATTATATAAACTGATTATCTTTAGCTTAAACTTTAAGCACAAAAAAAGACCCTGTGCCTTTCAGCCAGAGCCTTAAACTTTTATATTTTATTTGTTGTTCTGAGCATTTGCAAGCAAATCCGCAATAGAAGTACCGGAAATGCTGCCTTCGCTCCATGTCGAAAGTTCGTCGTCGTTATTCGCCTTTCTCGTAAAGCGCGATTTGCGATTCTCTTCTCCGCCCTCTGCCGACTTGGGTGCGCGCGGTGCCCTTTCGGGTTCGGGAAGTATTGCCTTGATTGAAAGATTCATTTTCTTTGCGGCAACGTCCAACGCGATAATCTTTGCGTCCACCTCGTCGCCTACGTTGAGCACGCTTGCGGGAGTTTCGATTCTTTCATGGCTTATCTGCGAAACGTGAACTAATCCGTCAATGCCTTTTTCGACTTCGACAAACGCGCCGAAAGGAACAATCCTTACGACCTTGCCGTGAATGATATCGTCCACGTTATATTTACCTTCCGCCAAATCCCAAGGCTGAGGCTGAAGCTGTTTGTAGCCTATCGATACTTTTTTATTTTCTTTATCCACTTTAAGTACTTTGAACTGATAGTATTTACCGATTTCAAGTACGTCTTTGACGGATTCGACGCCCGTCCAGGAAAGGTCGGAAATATGAGCAAGGCAATCAAAACCGTTGACCGATACGAACGCACCGAAGCTTGTAGCGCGCTCTACTCTGCCCTCTACGATATCGCCGACTGCGACGGCAGAGAAAAATTCCTCTTCCTTAGCGAGCTTTTCGGCTTCCTTAGCGTCGTGCTCTTCCTGCAAAATTACTCGCTGGGAGGCAATGATTTCTTTTCTGCCCGTCTTTCTGATTTCAAGCGCGCGCAGACGAAGAGTTTTACCTTCGTATTTGGTAAGGTCTTTTACGAAACCGGGACGGATTTCTTTTGCGGGTACGAAAACCGAATACGTACCCAACTGCGATACGAGACCGCCTTTATTAGTACCTGTACAAACAACCGAGAATTCTTTACCGGACTCTATTTCCGAGCTTAAAGCTTCTTCCTCTTTGAGCGTTCTTATCATCTTCTGAGAAAGTTTAAGGCTGGGTTTAAGCTCTACCACAAGCAAATCGATAGTTTCACCAATTTTATCTACGAAATCGTCGACGTTATACTGTTCGCAGTCAAGTTCATCCTTGCTCAAAGCAACTTCCTTCTTCGAGAAAGGCAACAATATCTGTAATCCTTCTTCCGTTGCCTGCGAAATTGTAGCCTGAACGATTTGTCCTTTCTTGAACTTCGATTCATTTTCGATTTTAGCAACTACGTCAGCCATCGCATTAGTTGCTTTCACTTCTGTGTTTTCTTCCATCTTTAAGAGAACCTCCCGGGTTTGCGCATTCGGGGTTGAAGCCCCTGAAACAATACCTACACTTTTAAAATTTTTTATTTTGGAATAATCCAAGTCATCGGCATTCGAAAGCCTGAATACGTTTTTACACCGCTTTAATGCAATTTCGTAGAGCTTGTTGGTATTGCTGCTGTTTAAGCCGCCGACCACAAGCACCGCTTCGCATTTTTCAGCAAGTTTCGCAGTTTCAAATTGCCGTTCGATAGTAGTATAACAAATCGTTTTAAAAACGGCAACTGTTTTTTCACACAGTTTTCTAATATTTTTTATAATTTTTTCGA
>DOCD01000194.1:4395-5647 GCA_003503945.1 Clostridiales bacterium
TTATAATTTTTTCGAATTTCTCCGACGAAAACGTAGTTTGACTGACAATACACAGATTTTCACGCGACAACCTATCTGGAATATTGTCCGGGTCGTTCAAAACGGTCGCTTTGCCGTTGCACCAACCCAACAACCCGACTACTTCGGGATGCGTGGGTTCGCCCGCGATGACGACGTGATTACCCGCCGCGCTCTGCTCTTCGACAATTTTCTGCGTACGCTTCACAAAACCGCAGGTGCAGTCGATAACTTTTATATTCCGCTTTTCGCATTCGGCGTAAAAACGTTTTGGCACGCCGTGCGAGCGGAATATAACAGAACACCCGTCGGGAACTTCGTTCAAAGACTCAACCGTCTTAATCCCCTTTTCCTCTATGGCTTTCACGACGTCCGCATTGTGAATTATTTCACCGAGTATATACGCGTTCTCGGGCGGAGTCGACAACGCCGTGTTTACCGCGTTTTCAACACCCTTACAAAATCCGCTGTTTTTTGCGATAATTACGTTCATGCTTTACCGCGCTTTTTCTTTTTATTCGTTACGATATCTTTCAATTCGTTATACAGTTCGTACATTCTGTTTAATAGAATTTCATCGCATTTTTTTATGTCTTCTTCCGTGAGTCTTTTACCGTAATATTCGGTGAACTCGATGGGCTCCCCGTAGATTACGTGCGCGCACTTGAAAATACGTAATTTTTTATAATGGACGAACGGTATTATAGGCGTCTGTGTTTTTATGGAAATCGCCGCCGCACCGCCCTTGAAGGGAAGAAAAGTTTCGTCAGTTTTATTACGTTTCCCTTCGGGAAAAATAGAAATGCATTCGCCGTTTTTAAGGTGTTTCATAGAAAGCATAACCGCCTTAACGTCCGTGCCGTCGCGCGATACGGGCACGCACTCGCACTTTCTTACGAAGCCTTTGAAAATACCTTTTTCCCACAGTTCCTTTTTTGCAAGATAGTGCACGGGTCTGTCCGTTGCCACTGCGGAAAAAACAACGTCGAAAATACTTCGGTGATTGCCCACGAAAATATAAGCTCTGCCGGTAAACGGCTCGGTATGCCCGTGCTTTTTATACGGGAGAAAGGGGCGAAATAAAAACGGCTCGATAGCGCGCATGGTTTTAAACCGTTTTTCAAGTTTTGTCAATTTTACTTTTTGCTTTTTTGCCATATCAGATTGATTCCTGTATTTTCCCTATAATATAATTAACCACCTCGTCCACCGTCATTCCGTCCGTCGGTACTTC
>DOCD01000034.1 GCA_003503945.1 Clostridiales bacterium
GATGCGCAGATTTACAACACCTTCAATATGGGTATAGGAATGGTCGTTTGCGTTGCCGAAAGCGACGTGAAAGCCGCGGTTGCACAACTTGAAAGCACCGGAGAAAAGTGCGTTATTTTGGGTAAAACCTTCGAGGGCAGCGGAGTAAAACTTATATGAAAAAGCGTATAGCCGTTTTCGCTTCGGGCGGTGGCACGGATTTTCAGTCGATTATAGACGCCAACAAAGAGGAAAATTTTTGCGATATTCGCCTTCTGATAGCTTCGAAGGACGGGATAGGCGCCATTGCCCGCGCGCAGGCTAACGGAATACAGAGCGAAGTGTTTTCAAAAAAAGATTATCCCGATTTACAGACGCTGTATTCAAAGCTTACGTATCTTTTGAAAATGCACCGTATTGACTATATTGTGCTTGCCGGCTGGCTTAAAATAATACCCGAAAGCTTTATTTCGGAATTTCGCGACAGGATAATAAATATCCACCCGTCGCTCATACCCGCTTTTTGCGGCGCCGGTTTTTACGGGCTCAAAGTGCACGAGGCGGTTATCGAGTACGGGGCGAAAATTTCGGGCTGTACGGTACATTTCGTAAACGAGGTGCCCGACGGCGGCGAGATAATCGCCCAGACCGCGGTTGCCGTATCCGACGACGATACCCCCGAAAGCCTGCAAGCGAAAATTCTTGCGGAGGAGCATAAGCTTTTACCCTATTGCGTGAAAAAGCTCTGCCTCGGTTTAATAGAAAAACAGGGCAGAAAAGTTATTATAAAATAAACAAAAGGAAGATAAAAAATGGAAATGAAGAAGAGGGCGCTTGTAAGCGTTTCCGACAAAACGGGAGTCGTCGAGTTCTGCAAAGGGCTGACGGAATGCGGGTTTGAGATAATTTCTACGGGCGGCACGAAAAAAGCGCTCGAAGAGGCGGGGCTTAAAGTTATAGGCATATCCGAGATAACGGGCTTCCCCGAGTGCCTTGACGGCAGGGTAAAGACGTTGCACCCCAACGTACACGCGGGACTTCTGGCTATGCGCTCCAACCCCGAGCACATGGCGCAGCTCGAAAAGCTGAACATAAACACCATTGATATCGTCTGCGTAAATCTTTATCCTTTTAAAGCCACGCTCGAAAAGGGAGCGGATTTTGCAACCTGCATCGAAAATATCGATATAGGCGGGCCCACAATGATAAGGGCTGCTGCGAAAAACTATCAGGACGTTGCCGTTATCGTCGACCCCGAGGATTACGATAAAGTGCTCGATGAGCTGAAAGCGGGCGGCGTTTCGCTCGAAACGAAAAAGCTTTTACAGTATAAGGTTTTTGCGCATACCGCCGTTTACGACAGCCTTATTTCCAACTATCTTGCTTCGCAGCTGGGCATCACATTCCCCGACGAAGTAACTTTTGCCTATAAAAAAGCGCAGGATATGCGTTACGGAGAAAATCCTCAACAGCAGGCGGTTTTCTATAACGAACAGATTATCCGTAAAGGCTCGCTTTCTTCCGCAACGCAGATTTGGGGCAAAGAGCTTTCGTATAACAATATCAACGACGCGAACGGCGCGCTCGAACTTTTAAAGGAATTCGGGTCCACCCCTGCGGTAGTTGCTTGCAAGCACGCAAACCCCTGCGGAGTGGGCACGGGCGAAAACATTTTCGAAGCGTATATGCGCGCGTATAATTCCGACCCCGTTTCGGTATTCGGCGGTATACTTGCAATAAACGGTACGGTGGACGAGGCTACCGCGACCGAAATCAATAAAATATTTATCGAAATAGTCATAGCTTCCGCATATACCTGCGGCGCGCTGGAAATCCTCGAAAGCAAAAAAAATATAAGACTGTTGCAGATACACGATATTTCCGCTAAGCGCGAAAAATCCGCATTCGATATGAAAAAGGTATACGGCGGGCTTTTGGTTCAGCAGTACGACGAAACGGGTTTAAGCGGCGAGGATATGTCGCTTTTCACCAAAAAGGCGGAAGTTCAGACGACCTCGCTTGCGGACGGTAAACAGAAAACAATTTACGGGCTCGGCGTCGTGACCGAGCGTATGCCTACCGAGGACGAAATCGCGGCAATGCTTTTCAACTGGAAGGTCGTAAAACATACCAAATCGAACGCTATCGTAATAGGCAAACGCGACAGAACGACGGGTATCGGTATGGGGCAGACCAACCGTATCTGGGCGGCTCAGCAGGCAATAGCTCACGCCGGCGGCAAGGCGAAAGGTTCGGTAATGGCGTCGGACGCGTTCTTTCCTTTCCCCGACTGCGTGGAAGAGTGCGTAAAAGCGGGCATAACGGCAATAATCCAGCCGGGCGGCTCCATTCGCGACAAAGATTCTGTCGAAGCGTGCAATGCTGCGGGCATAGCAATGGTATTTGTCGGCGACCGCCACTTCAAGCATTAACAATGGTTCACGCAAATCTTTTCTGCGAAAATATTTGCCGTGAGAGTATTTTTCGTAAAATGCAGAACGGGCGAAATCAATCCGCCCTTGCATTTTTCGGCGTTATTATAAAAAATAGGGTTAAATATGAATGTTTTAGTAATCGGTAACGGCGGAAGGGAACACGCCATACTTCTTGCGCTTAAAAAAAGTAAGAGAGTTGAAAAATTATATTGTATGAAAGGCAATGCGGGCACTGCGGAGATAGCGGAAAACGTAAACGTCGATTATATGAATATAAACGCAGTAAAGGAGTATGTTTCCGCTCATCCCGAAATAGATTATTTCGTCGTCACGCCCGACGACCCTCTAGCGATAGGTCTTGTCGACGAGCTCGAAGCTATGGGCAAACGCTGTTTCGGTCCCCGTAAGAATGCGGCGATAATCGAGTCGAGCAAGGCTTTTGCGAAAGAGCTTATGAAAAAGTACAAAATTCCCACCGCAGAATCGCAGACTTTCGACAATTACGGCGACGCGTTGGAGTACGTTCGCAAAAAGGGCGCGCCCATAGTTTTGAAGGCGGACGGGCTTGCGCTCGGCAAGGGCGTTTTGATCTGCGAAACGCAGGAGCAGGCGGAAGAGGGGCTGAAAGAGATAATGCTCGATAAAGCGTTCGGCTCGGCGGGCAATAAAATAGTTATCGAAGAATGTATGCGCGGGCTGAAATACACCCCCGGCGAGGAGGTTTCGGTTCTAGCGTTCACCGACGGTAAAACGATAGTGCCTATGATAACCTCCTGCGACCACAAGCGCGCGGAGGACGGCGACAAGGGCTTGAATACGGGCGGAATGGGTACGTTTTCGCCTTGTCCGTTCTGGACGGATAAGCTTGAAAAACAGGTTCTTAAAGATATAATGATACCTACGATGAACGCAATGAACGCCGAGGGGAGGACTTTTAAAGGCTGCCTTTACTTCGGGCTTATGCGCACCGACAAGGGTATGAAGGTAGTGGAATACAATTCGCGCTTCGGCGACCCCGAAACTCAGGTCGTCCTGCCGATGCTCAAAACCGATTTAATGGATATTTTCGAAGCGGTTACCGAGGAAAGACTTTCCGACGTTAAAATAGAGTGGGAGGACGGCGCATGCGTATGCGTCGTGCTTGCAAGCGGCGGCTATCCCATAAGCTATACCAAGGGTAAAGAAATCACCGTCGGCAATCTGGGCGATACCGTGCTCGTGCATGCTGGTACGGCGATTAAGGACGGAAAGCTTGTGACGAGCGGCGGCAGAGTTCTCGGCGTGGTGGCCAAGGGTAAAACTATCGAGCAGGCGCGCTACAAGGCTTACACGGCAGTAAGCAACATTCATTTTGAAAATATGCAATATCGTAAAGACATAGGCGTTAAATACCGCGAGGGCTGAACAGTAAAATGATATACAGAATTTTTGTAGAAAAAAAGGATAATTTACAGGCAAAAAAAGTAAAAGAAGACATTGTAAACCTTCTTAAAATACCCGTAACCGAAGTGCGCAGCATGATTCGTTACGACGTTGAGGGCATGACTGAGGAGCAATTCGGCGCGGCGGTTCCGTGCGTTTTTTCCGAGCCGCCCGTAGACAACGTCTATTACGAAACCGCGGAGTTTTCCGCGGACAGCAAGGTTTTCGCCGTTGCTTATCTTACGGGGCAGTACGACCAGCGCGCGGACAGCGCGGCTCAGTGCGTACAGCTTCTCACCCAGAAGGAGCGTCCTCTTATAAAATGCGCAACCGTATATGCGGTAAAAGGTGCTGACGACAAGCAGCTCAAAGCGATTAAAAAACACCTTATAAACCCCGTCGAAAGCGAGGAAGCTTCGCTCGATAAACCCGAAACCCTCGTGCATCTGGCAGTGGAGGCTGACGACGTTAAAACGCTTTCGGGATTTATAGATTACACTGATAAGCAAATTGCCGATTATCACGCGCAAATGGGTCTAGCTATGTCTGTTGCCGACCTTGCTTTCGTGCGCGATTATTTCAAAAAAGAGAAAAGAAACCCCACGGAAACGGAGATAAAGGTAATAGACACGTACTGGTCGGACCATTGTCGCCATACGACGTTCGCTACCGAAATTAAGAACATAGATATAAACAGCAATAACGAACATATAGGCAAGTCGCTCGAATTATACAACGGGCTTTTTGCCGAGCTTTACAAGGGCAGAAAGGACAAATATCCCTGTCTTATGGATATAGCCACGATTGCGGTTAAAAAGCTTAAAAAAGAGGGTAAGCTCGACAACCTCGACGAGTCGGACGAAATAAACGCGTGCTCTATAAAAATAGACGCGGAGCTTGACGGTAAGAAGCAGAAATATACCGTTATGTTTAAAAACGAAACGCACAATCACCCTACGGAAATCGAGCCGTTCGGCGGAGCGGCGACCTGTCTCGGCGGAGCTATCCGCGACCCTCTTTCTGGCAGAACTTACGTTTTGCAGTCAATGCGCGTAACGGGCTGCGCCGACCCTACCGAGCCGATTGAAAATACGCTTGCGGGTAAGCTTCCTCAGCGCGTAATCACAAAAACCGCAGCTGCGGGATTTTCTTCGTACGGCAATCAGATAGGGCTTGCGACGGGTCAGGTAGAAGAGGTGTATCACCCCGGTTATAAGGCTAAAAGGCTTGAAACGGGCTTCGTCGTAGGCGGCGCGAAATCGGATATGATTTATCGCGCAAAGCCCGAAAAAGGCGACGTGATAATACTTCTCGGCGGCGAAACGGGCCGCGACGGTTGCGGCGGCGCGACGGGCTCTTCAAAGGCGCACGACGTGAAGTCTGTTCAGACCTGCGGCGCGGAGGTGCAGAAGGGCAACGCGCTTACAGAGCGCAAGCTTCAAAGGCTGTTTTTAAACGCGGAAGCTACGCGTATGATAAAAAAATGTAACGATTTCGGCGCGGGCGGCGTAGCGGTTGCGATAGGCGAACTTTCCGACGGGCTGGAAATAACTCTCGATAAGGTTCCCAAAAAATACGAAGGACTTTCCGGCACCGAGCTCGCCATATCCGAATCGCAGGAGCGTATGGCGGTAGTAGTTTCGGCAAAAGACGTAGATAAATTTATCGCGCTTGCCGCGGAGGAAAACCTTTCGGCGACCCCTGTTGCGGTCGTAACCGACGACAGAAGAATGAAGATGTTCCACAGGGGCAAAGCAATAGTGGACATTTCCCGCGATTTCCTCGATACCAACGGCGTAAAGCAGATAACCGACGCCGAAATCAACGAAAACGCCACAAAATTTTTCGCGGATAAAGAAGTCGGCGACTTCAAAACCGCGCTTTTGAACACCCTTTCCGAATTTAACGTATGCTCCAAAAAAGGGCTTGCGGAAATGTTCGACTCCACGATAGGCGCAAAATCTGTGTACATGCCGTTCGGCGGCAAGCATCAGCTCACCCCCGTGATAGCGATGGCTTCGAAAATCACGGGCGGCGAAACGGACGACTGCACCGTTTCGGCATACGGGTATAATCCCGAGCTTATGTCCGATTCGCCTTTCACGGGCGCAATTTACTCGATAGTTACCTCCGTCGCGAAAGTAGTTGCGGCGGGCGCAAAATTCGAAGATATCCGCCTGACCTTACAGGAATTTTTTATGCGGCTCCGTGACGATAAAAAGCGTTGGGGCGTTCCGCTTGCGGCGCTTCTCGGTGCGCTGTACGCGCAGATAAATCTCGGGCTCGGTGCAATCGGCGGCAAGGATTCGATGAGCGGTACGTTCGAGGATATCGACGTGCCCCCGACGCTCATATCGTTTGCGCTTGCGCCCGCAAAGGCGTCCGCGCTCATAGTCAACGTGATAAAGCGTGCAGGCGAAAAGCTTTACCTTTTGCCTATGCGTAAGGATAAAAATTCGGTACCCGATTTCGCGTACCTCAAAAAGCTGTACGCTTGCGTAAATAAGGGCATATCGCAAGGCAAGATCAAATTCGCGACGGTTGTTGAAAAGGGCGGCGTTGCGGCTACGGTGGTAAAAAGCTGCCTCGGTAACGGCTTCGGCTTTAAATTCGCGTGCGACGAAAAGCTGCTTTTCAATGAGCGTTACGGCGATATCATAGTTTCCGCCGAGGACGAAAACGCGTTCGGCGGGCTCGATTTCGCGTTTATAGGCGTTTCGGATACGGGTAGCTTCGAGTTTAAAAATTCAGAGGTTTCCGTAAGTGAAGCGGTTTCCGCATACACGGGCAGGCTTGACGGGGTATTCCCCGCGACCGCACCAGCGACGGGAGCGGTACCCGACTGCGACTATACCGTAAGAAAGGGCAAAGCTTCCCAAATAAAGACGGCAAAACCCGTAGTATTTATACCCGCGTTCCCCGGTACCAACTGCGAGCTCGACACTGCGCGCGCTTTCAGACTTGCGGGGGCTAAACCCGAAGTGCTCGTTATCAAAAATCGTACGCCTCAGGATATCGAGGAAAGCGTTAAAGCGATTATCAAAGCAATTGACAGGGCAAACATAATTGCTTTCCCCGGCGGTTTTTCGGGCGGCGACGAACCCGACGGCTCGGGCAAGTTTATTGCAACCACATTCAAAAACCCCGCGGTTTCCGAAAAGATTATCGAGCTTTTAATTTGCCGCGACGGATTAGTGCTCGGCATCTGCAACGGCTTCCAGGCGCTCATAAAGCTGGGGCTCGTGCCTTACGGCAAGGTTTGCCCGCTTTCGGAAAATTCGCCCACGCTTACGTACAACAATATTTCAAGGCACGTTTCGACTATGACTAATATCCGCGTTGCGTCCGTTCTGAGCCCGTGGCTCTCCGCGTGCAAGGTCGGCGAGGTTTATTCGGTTCCCGTATCACACGGCGAGGGTAAAGTGGTCGCTCCCGCAGCCGAGCTCGAACTTATGCGCAAAAACGGGCAGATTGCGACGCAATACGTAGATTTGTCGGGCAAGCCCACAATGCAAAGCCCTTTCAACCCCAACGGAAGCGCGTATGCAATCGAGGGTATCACCTCGCCCGACGGCAGAGTATACGGCAAAATGGGTCACAGCGAGCGTACGGGCGAAAATCTTTATAAAAATTACGACGGCAATTTCGATATGAAAATTTTCGAAAGCGGCGTAAAATATTTCGGTTGACACCGATAAGAGGAAATAAAATGAGATGTATTTATTGCGGTTACGAAGACAGTAAGGTTATCGACAGCCGTTCGGCGGACGAGGGCAGAACGATAAGGCGCAGGCGCGAGTGTTTCAGTTGCGGTAAAAGGTTTACCACGTACGAAACAATCGAGGATACGCCCGTGCTCGTCATAAAATCAAACGGCGCAAGGCAGCAGCTCGACCCGCAGAAAATCAAAAACGGAATAATCAAATCGTGCGAAAAGCGTCCCGTATCAATGACCGAAATCGACGAAATCGTCGCCGCGGTTATCAAACAGATAGACAATTCGCTCGAACAGGAGGTTTCGTCCAAGCATATAGGCGAGCTCGTTATGGAAGAGCTTAAAAAACACGACGAAGTTGCGTACGTAAGGTATGCCAGCGTTTACAGGTCTTTCAAAGATATTTCGAGCTTTATGGACGAGCTTCAAAAAATGATGGAAGGTAAAAAATAAAGAAATTCAGACAGTGAAAACACTGTCTGAATTTTTACGGAGTTAAAATGAATCCGACAAAAAAAATAAACGTCGGCGGAGTTCTTGTCGGCGGAGGCGAAAAGGTCAAAATACAATCGATGTGCACGACGAGGACGTCGGACGTCGAAAGCACGGTAAGACAGATTGAGACGCTTACAATAGCGGGTTGCGACATTATAAGAGTGTCCGTTCTCGATGAAAACGACGCCGAAGCGATAACCGCGATAAAAGAAAGGATAAGCATTCCGCTCGTCGCGGATATTCACTTTTCGTATAAGCTTGCCGTTTCCGCAATAGAGCACGGGTGCGACAAAGTGCGTATAAACCCCGGCAACATAGGCTCGGAAAGCGCGGTTAAAATTGTCGCCGACTGTATCCGCGCTCATAAAATACCCGTCAGGGTGGGGGCGAACACGGGCAGCATAGAAAAGGAATTTTTGCAAAAATACGGTAAAAACGAAATTTCGCTTGTCGAAAGCGCGCTTAAAAACGTGGCGTGGCTGGAAAAATACGGCGTTAACGATATAGTCGTATCGGTCAAAGCCTCCGACGTGCCGCTTACGGTAAAAGCGTATACTCTGTTATCCGAAAGAACGGATTATCCCTTGCATATAGGCGTAACCGAGGCGGGGACGGAGCAGACCGCAATCGTTAAATCGTCGGTCGCGCTCGGCGCGTTGCTTCTAAACGGCATAGGCGATACCTTGCGCGTATCTATAACCGACGACCCGATAAAAGAGATTTATGCGGCAAAACGCATATTGCGCGCCGTCGGCGCCGACAGCGAGTTTGTCGACGTTATTTCCTGCCCGACCTGCGGCAGATGCTTATGGAACTCGATGGAGCTTGCCAAAAAAGTTACGGAATATACGGAAAAGTTCTCTAAAAAGCTGAAAATTGCCGTAATGGGTTGCGTCGTCAACGGGCCCGGTGAAGCGAAGGATTGCGATATAGGAATAGCTGGCGCAGAAGATTACTGCGTTATATTCAAAAACGGACAGATTATAAGACGCGTTTCCGCAGACTGTGCGGAGCGTGAATTTTTCAAGGAGATAGACGCTATTATAAATGATTGACAGTATACTTGCCGAATTGCGGACTGCGGAAAATTTGAAAAACTGTATAATCGAATCGGTACTGCTTGACAGCACGGATAAAAAAGTGACTGTGGGGCTGATAACGGACAGGGCATACTCCGACAGCGACAAGCTTTTTGCATTGAAAGCACTTAAAAAATATATACCCGCGCAGTTTGACTGCGATATAAAAATAATAAAGCTTACGCCCGATGCCGAAATGGTTAAAAGGAGCGTTGCGGAAGCGATAGCTAAAAATTTCAGGGCGATTTCGGTTACGCTCGACGAAAGTGATATTACGGTGCAAAAGCGCGGCGACGATTTCGAATACACGATAAGCGTAATGTCAGCGCTTTCGACGGCGGGCATATGCGAGCGGGTCACCGAGTGCCTTAAAAAAACGTATTGCGGTAATTTTTACGGCAGGTGCGTGGAGTGTAAAAAGCTTGCCGATGAGCTCGAAGTGGAAGAGGAGCACGAAAACGTGGATTTTGAAGTACCTATAAGAAAATTTACGATTGCCGATTTTGCCTTTCTCGAAGGAAGCGAAAAGCAGGATACCGCGGTTTACATAAGCGATTTGAATTTCGAAAGCGAAAAAGTAGTGATTTGCGGCACCATAGAGGATATCCGCGAACGTACGTATACGAATTCTAAAAACGTTGAAAAAACGTATTACAATTTTACTATAAGCGACACGACGGCGATGCTGCGCGTAACCTATTTTACGAGGCTTAGAAGCATTGAAAAGATAAAAACGCTGAAAGTCGGCGACAGTATCGTCTGTACCGGCAAGTCAGAGCTATATAAAGGCTTTTTGCGTTTTACGGCAAACAGTATCGATTACGGCTCGGTACCGGCGGGGTTCGTGCCAGAAAAGCGCGTGTCAAAGCCCGTGCCGAAGTACTACGAAACGGTTAAGCCTCAACCGTTTTCGGATATTTCGCAGACCGATATGTTTACGGATACGTCGTTGCCTCAATGCCTGAAAGGGCAGACGTTCGTCGTGTTCGACCTCGAAACTACGGGGCTGAACAGTTCGCCAGCGTCGGGCAATATGGACAGCATTATAGAAATAGGCGCGTACAAAGTAAAAGACGGCGTGATATGCGAAAGCTTTACCACGTTCATAAATCCCGCCAGAAAGCTTTCGGAAGAGATAATAAATCTAACCGGTATAACCGAGGAAATGGTTTCTGCCGCGCCGACGTACGAAAAGGTAATGCCCGATTTTTATAAATTTTGCGACGGGGCAATTCTCGTAGGACATAACGCCGCGGGTTTCGATTTCAAATTCGTGGATTATTACTGCGCAAAGCTCGGTTATATGTTGGAAAGAAGGATTATCGATACCTTGCCGCTCTCGCAGGAGCTGTTGTTTTTATCGAATTACAAGCTCAATACGGTTGCGGATAAGTTCGGCATAACCTTCAACCACCACAGGGCGATTGACGACGCCTACGTTACGGCGAAAATTTTTATAGAGTTGATAAAAATTAAAAAATCTTTACCAAAATT
>DOCD01000182.1:0-3668 GCA_003503945.1 Clostridiales bacterium
TGTAATTCTATCATAAAAAACAACGGTTGTAAACTGTTTTTTATCCGCTTTTTACAAAATTTTTAATATATTTTAAAAGCTGGTAATATTAATAATTATAGTATGGAAAACAACGTAAATAAATCAGTATGTTTTTTTGACAGCGGAATAGGAGGATTAAATCTTCTTTCAAAGTGCGTCGGTATAATGCCCCGAACGGATTTTACTTATTTTGCGGATAATTACAGGGTGCCCTACGGGGCTATGAGTAAAGACGAGCTGATTGAGCGTGCCGACCAAATCTTCGGTGAAATCGAAAAGCTGTCGCCGTCGGCTGCGGTGGTTGCCTGCAATACGGTTACGGCGCAGTGTATCGATTATCTGCGCGGAAAATATTCTTTTGAAATTCTGGGTATTCAGCCCGCCGTAAAACCCGCAATTGCCGACGGAGGAAGATGCCTCGTGCTCGCGACCCCCGCTACGGCGGAGAGCGCGTCTTTAAAACAGCTTATAGATAAGCTCGGCGCGCGCAATATAACGGTAGCCGCTTGTGATAAGCTTGCTGCGTATATCGAAAAAAATATAGGCAATTTCGATACAAAGGAAGTGAAAGCTATGCTGCCGCGTTTTAAAGCCGAGAGCGTGGTTCTGGGCTGCACTCATTATATATTTGTTAAAGAGATAATAAAAGACTTTTATAATTGCCCCGTTTACGACGGAATAGACGGTACCGCGACGAATTTAAAGCGAATTTTAGGGATTAGCGACCACCCGTCGTCCAGAGCACAGAAAATCAGCTTTATCGGCGGCGACGAAGCGAAAAACAGACGGGTATTCGGTATGCTTTTGAAGCAAAGTGGAAGTTTATCCCGATTATAGAGAACAATTTCCCAAAAAATTTTAAAATTTTTAAACTTTTTTTTATAATGTGGTTGACAGTGGTCATTTTTGGTGTTATTATATTATTGTCATTTAATTAAAGGCTGATCAAAATGTTTTTTCTTACGGGTGAATACGAGCATCAGATAGATGCCAAAAACAGAATAAGAATCCCGACGAAGCTTAAAGGCAACGAGGATAAGCTGTATTTTTCGAAAGGAACGAACGGCTGTATTTTCGTGTTCTATGAAGCGGCGATTAAGGAAAAACTCGAAAAGCTCGAAGAGATAAAAATTTCCGACGCCGAAAAGCAGAAAGGTATGAGGGCTTTCACCAAATCGTTGAAGCTGGTGGAAATGGATCCGCAAGGAAGGCTTGTAATCCCTCCCGAACTCATAAGCTTTGCTAAGATTGTCAAGGACATAAAAATTTGCGGGGCGGGGTCGAGGATAGAAATATGGTCGAAAGAAGTATACGACGAATATTTCGCCGATGACGACGAAAACTTCGACGAGAATTTCGGCTTTTTGGATATTTGATTATGAAGGAGTTTGCTCACGTTTCCGTAATGCTCGAAGAGTGCTTGAAAGGGCTGAACGTCAAAAACGGCGGCGTCTATTTCGACGGAACGCTGGGTGGCGGAGGACACTCGTACGAAATTTTGAAGCGCTCCGCACCGGACGGCAGGCTTATTGCGACAGACCTTGACGACGACGCAATTGCCGCGGCGGACAAAAGGCTTTCGGAGTTTGACGGTCGGTACAAAATTTTCAAATCAAATTACAAGGATTACGAAAACGTACTGAGTCTTGCAGGCGTCGATAAGCTTGACGGAGTACTGCTTGATTTCGGAATATCGAGCTATCAGATAGATTCGGAGGAACGCGGGTTTTCGTATCTGAAACCCGACGCGCCGCTGGATATGCGAATGGACAGAACGTCGGACTTCACGGCGGAAAGACTTTTGAACGAATACTCTTATAAGGATATCGCAAAAATCTTAAAAGAGTACGGTGAAGAAAAATTTGCAAATAACATTGCCGCAAACATAGTAAAAGCGCGTGAAAAGAAGCCTTTGACGAAATGCGGTGAATTGACGGATATAATAGAGAGCAGTATACCCGCGAAATTTCGTCGGAACGGGCCTTGCGCAAGGCAGAGTTTTCAGGCGATACGCATAGCGGTAAACGGCGAGCTCGACGGCTTGTACGACTGCGTTTTAGGACTTACCCGAAGACTTAAACGCGGAGGAAGAATAGCGATTTTGACCTTTCATTCCCTTGAAGACAGAATCGTTAAGCAAGCCTTCAAAATGTTGGAGTGCGATTGCATTTGCGACAAAAGTTTGCCCGTTTGCGTATGCGACAAGCGGAAAGAGATAGAAATTTTAACAAAAAAACCGATTACCGCATCGGAGAGAGAAACGGCGGTAAATTCGCGTTCGAAGTGCGCAAAGCTTCGGATAGCGGAAAAAACAACTTAGTTTTTGCGATAAGGAGAAAATTATGGCAGTCGCAGCACCCGTTCTGGAAAGGAAAGTTAATACTGAGGAAGGCGTATATACTAGAGAGATGTTCCGCGATTCGGTTATGACCGCGGACGAACGTCACAATGCCTGCATAAGCGCAAATTATGCAAAGCTCATAAACCCCGAAAGCACGCTTAAAGATTTCGCCGAAAACAAAACCGGTGAAAGCGAAAGGGAAGCAGCCCCCGTAATGCGCGAGGTCGGGACGGAAAGCCTTTATCTTGTCGAGAACGCGCGTGCGGACGCAGATATTTTCCGTGCCGACAGCGCGGTTAATATGCCCGCCATAAAAGTGGTGAACGCCGCTTCCGCTCAGACCGAGGAAGAGGAAAACGAAGATTTGCGCCCCACGCAGACTACCATACAGTATAAGACGACTGCGGTGGCGAAAACGGTGGAAGAGGGCAAAATCAAGACGTCGGCAAAGGCAAATTCAAAATCCTTATTTACCAAAAGGGATAAAATTATCATAGCCGTAGCGCTTTCCGTAATTGTTGCGCTTTTCGTGCTTATCATAGTAAATTCGGCTGTTATTTCGGGGCTGAACAGTGAGGTAAGCTCGCTCCAAAACGCTTTGAACGCAGCTGAGCAGACTTTTACGCAGGTAACGGAAGCGAAAAACAGTTATCTTGACAGCTCAAACCTTTTCGATACGGTCAGCGAGTTCGCAAAATCAAACGGAATGGTTTTGAAATAAGGAGATAAAATTATCAAAAAATTAATTAAATCGGGATTTTCGATTACGGTTTTACAAAAGAGGTTATTGTCAATGGGTTTGGCAATAGCCTTTATTTTTTGCATAATTTTCGCCAGACTATTCTATGTCCAGCTTGTATGGGGCGCGGAGCTCAAATACCGTGCCACCGACCAGTGGAACAGGGAAATACCCGTTATTGCGAGCCGTGGACTGATTACGGATACCAACGGGCAGATACTTGCGGGTAACCTGACGACTTACAGTGTATTCCTCCGCCCCAATGCCGTTAAAGACGCGGAATACACCGCAACTGTTTTAAGCGGAATATTTTCTTTGAATCCTCAGGATATTCTTGCAAAAATCACGGGCGGTAAGGTATCGGAAATTACCGTCGCGCGGCAGGTAAGCAAGGAAAATGTGGAAAAGCTTGTGTCATACGACCTCGCCGGTGTGTATTATTCGCGTGATAATACGCGCAATTATACATACGACGACGTGCTGTGTCAGGTTCTGGGCTTTACGGCAAACGACGGCACTGGGCTTTCGGGCATAGAAAAATATTATAATGAAATTTTAAGCGGAACT
>DOCD01000182.1:3953-6119 GCA_003503945.1 Clostridiales bacterium
AAGCGGAACCAACGGGGAAATAAGCTATTCAACCGATATCGTCGGTATAGAAACGGAAAATTCCGTAGTGGTTTACAGCGAAGCGAAAGCGGGCGACGAGGTAAGGCTGACTATCGATATAGATATTCAGCTTGCGGCGGAGGAAGCCGTACGCAGAGTCTATGAGTCGAGCGGCGCGAAAAAAGCTTCCTGCATAGTGCTTAATCCTCAGAATTTCGATATTCTCGCTATGGTGAATTACCCGTCATACAACCTGAACGACGTCCCTCGCGACGATATGCAAACGCTGAACTCGTTGTCGCGAAACTCTATAATTTGCGATATTTACGAGCCGGGTTCGACCTTCAAAGTGGTGACCGCCGCCGCTGATATAGAGGAATATCTGCGCGGTAACAGCAACGCTTATTCCACTTCGCACGTTTTCAATTCGAGCAGAACGCGTACCGTCGACGGGACGAAAATCAAATGCTGGTCGGATCATTCCAACGGAAAACACTCTAATCAGACGCTTGCGGAAGCGCTGAACAACAGCTGCAACCCCTGTTTTACCGATATGGCGCTTTCGCTCGGGAAGGATTGCTTTTATAGTTATCTGAACGCGTTCGGGTTCGGCAACGTGACCGGCGTGGATTTCAGCGGCGAAGCGTTGGGCATGCTCGTGCCTCAATCGCTCGTGCGCGACTGCGACCTTGCGCGAATAGGCTTCGGTCAGACTGTTGCGGTTACGGGATTGCAGCTTGCATGCGCCACCGCGGCGGCTGTGAACGGCGGAAATTATTATACGCCGCATATTCTCAAATCGGTTGTTACGGGAGGCAAAGCCCAGACTTTCAAACCCGTGCTCAAATCCAAACCTATAAGCGAAAAGGCTTCCGCGACGCTCGCTTCGATGCTTGAAGGGGTTGTAACGGAAGGCAGCGGCAAACACGCCTATATAGAAGGGTACAGAGTAGGTGGGAAAACGGGAACTGCCCAGAAATACGAGGACGGGCACATTGCCTCCGGCAAATACATTTCGTCGTTCGTAGGGTTTTTCCCTGCGGATAAGCCTCAGTATCTAGCGCTCGTTATAGTCGACGAGCCGCAGGGCGTGTATTACGGAAGTACGGTTGCCGCGCCCGTAGCAAAAGAAATTTTCGAGGATATTATCACTATCAAAAACATTTAACGCACTTTGGGGAGAGATTATGAAACTAGGCGAGCTGATAAAAAATATAGAGTATAAAGAAGTTTGCGGTAATACCGACATCGGTATCGAAGGACTGTGTACGGACAGCCAGAAGGTAAAGGACGGGGATTTGTTTTTTTGCTATAAAGGCAAAACGCACGATTCGCACGGGTTTGCCGAAGAGGCGGTCAAGGCGGGCGCGGTTGCGCTCGTCTGCGAAAAAAAACTGCCGCTGAAAGTTCCGCAGATTATAGTCGGCGACGGGAGAAAAGCCGTCGCTCCGCTCGCCCGTGCGTTTTACGGTTTTGCGGATAACGACATGAAGTTCGTTGCCGTGACGGGCACGAACGGAAAAACCACAACGACGTATATGCTTGATAGCATTTTCAGGGCGGCGGGCAAAAAGACGGGGGTCATAGGCACGCTCGGCATAAGCTACGGAGAAAAATTCGTCGCGCCCGAACTAACTACGCCCGACCCTATTTTTCTGCACGCCATTATTGCCGATATGCGCGATTGCGGCGTGGAATACGTGTTTATGGAGGTTTCGGCGCACGCACTGTATTTCGGGAAAGCGGACGGTATAAAATTCGAAGTCGGCATATTCACCAACTGCACGCAGGACCATCTTGACTTTTTCGGCAACATGCATGATTACGCCGAGTGCAAAAAGCTTCTATTTAAAGACGGCAGATGCAAATATGCGGTTATCAATTCCGACGATAAGCTCGGCAGACAGATAGCGGAAAAGGTGAAAAGTTTAAGCTACGGGCTGAAAAATCCCGCCGACGTTTTCGCCGTGGATATCGTTGAAGCAATAAGCGGAACTTCGTTTGTCATAAATTTATTCGACGAGCTTTACGATATGAAACTCAACGTGCCCGCAATACATAACGTTTACAACGCTATGGGCGCGGCTGCCTGCGCGAAAATACTGGGTATCAAAACCGAGTATATTGCAAAAGGTTTAAGCGAACTGAAAACGGTATCGGGTAGGC
>DOCD01000182.1:6412-6555 GCA_003503945.1 Clostridiales bacterium
CGGGTAGGCTGGAAAGGGTTGCGCGTTTTAACGGAGCGGATATTTTCGTGGATTTCGCGCATACGCCAGACGGACTTGAAAAATCCTTGCAGGCGCTGAAAAAGTTGTGCGAAGGCAAGCTTTACTGTCTTTTCGGTTGCGGC
>DOCD01000182.1:6842-7701 GCA_003503945.1 Clostridiales bacterium
CTGTCTTTTCGGTTGCGGCGGCAATCGCGACAGGACTAAACGCCCGATAATGGGAGAAATTGCGGCAAAGTACGCCGATTTTTGTATCGTAACGTCGGATAATCCGCGTTACGAAGACCCTTACGATATTATTTCCGAAATCGAAAAGGGTATAAAGCCGTCGGGTAAAAAATACGTGACCGTGACCGAACGCGAAACAGCAACCGAATACGCAATCAATCTTCTGGAAGAGGGCGATATATTGCTCGTCGCGGGTAAGGGCGGGGAATATTATCAGGAAATTATGGGAATAAAACACAGCTATAACGACAATTCCGTAATAAAAAAAATAATCGGTTAAAAAATGAAAACTATTCTGATAAGTACGCTTGCGGCTTTCGCTGCTTCGCTGTTTTTACTTCTTCTGATTTTGCCGCTGTTAAGGCGTCTGAAAGCGGGGCAGTATATACTCGGTTATGTAAAAGAACATAAGGACAAGGGAGGCACGCCCACAATGGGCGGGCTTGCCTTTATTGCCGCAGTAATAATCGTAGGCTTGTGCGCGTCGGGCGCCCGCGACGGAAAAATCAATTTGACGCTTGCCGTAACCGGCGGGTTTACGATAGTCGGATTTTTAGACGATTTTCTGAAAATTTACCGCAAGGACAACGGCGGGCTAAAACCTTACCAGAAAATCATTTTTCAGCTTGCGATAGCTTCGGTTGCGGCGGCGTATTGCTACATGAACGATATGACGCGCCTCAATATCCCCTTTTCGGGCGGAAAAAGCTTCGATATCGGTTGGGGGATTATACCGCTCGTAATTTTTATTTTTCTTGCGACGGTAAATTGCGTAAACCTGACCGACGGGCTCGACGGG
>DOCD01000182.1:7997-8470 GCA_003503945.1 Clostridiales bacterium
CCTGACCGACGGGCTCGACGGGCTTGCCGGCGGGACAAGCTTTGCGTATCTGTTTGCCATGGGCTTGATGTTTTTTGCAAAAAGCGTAAATCTGGCGCCGCTCTGCTTCATAACTATGGGCGCGCTTGCTGCGTTTTTGCTGCTTAACGTGAACAAAGCTTCGATTTTTATGGGCGATACGGGTTCGCTTTCGCTCGGCGGACTCATATCCTGCATAAGCATTTTTTCGGGTAATTCGTTATATATTCCCATAATCGGCATAATGTTCGTAATTTCGGGAATATCCGTGATAGTACAGGTAATATATTATAAACGGACAAGGCGCAGGGTGTTTCTTATGGCGCCCGTACATCACCACTTTCAGATGAAAGGGTATACGGAGTGCAAAATAGTTTACGCGTACGTGCTTGCAACGGCGCTTGCCGGAATAATTTGTTTAATTTTTATGTGAGGCGAAATGTATTTTAAAAATC
>DOCD01000182.1:8772-12112 GCA_003503945.1 Clostridiales bacterium
GGCGAAATGTATTTTAAAAATCAGAAGTTTATGGTTGCGGGTCTTTCCAAATCCGGTGAATGTTGCGCAAGGTTCCTTTTGGAACGCGGCGCGGAGGTTTACCTGTACGACGACGTCGTAAACGAAAAAATCACCGCGCTTATGGAAGAATTTTCTTCGATAGGCGCGCACGTCGTAACAGCGGAAACTTTTACCGACGCTACGCTTATATGCGATATTCTTGTAATCAGTCCCGGTATCCCTATTGACAATCCGCTCCCCGTTGCGTTCAGAAAACAGAATAAGGCGATAATAGGCGAGGAGGAGCTCGGCGCAATGTATCTGCGCGCGACCGCCGTGGCGGTTACGGGTACGAACGGCAAAACCACTACGGTATCCATGCTCAACGGTATACTCGAAAAGGCTTCCTTTAACAGCGTGGCGTGCGGGAACATCGGCAAGCCGCTTTTGGGCGAGGTGGAAAACCTCGGCTTCAACGATTACGCCGTTATAGAGATTTCCTCTTTTCAGCTTGAAACGCTTTCAAGCCTGCGCCCGCATATAGCGATAATAACTAATATCAGCGAAGACCACCTCAACCGTCACTACAATATGGAAAATTACGTTTTCCTTAAAAGTAAAATTTTAAGGAACATGCGCGAAAGCGAATACGCCGTGCTCAATTACGACGACGAAACGGTAAGGGGATTTGCGAGGACGACTAAGGCGAAAATCGTATATTTTTCCATGCGCGAGCGGGTAGACGGCGCGTTTTTCGAAAACGGCTCGATTTATTTCGGGAACGAAAAAATCCTCGAAGTAAAGGATATGACGCTCGGCGGAGTACATAATATCTACAACGCGCTTGCCTGCGTGGCTGCGGCGAAGCTTCTCGGTATCGACGGAGCGACGATAGCGGAAGCGATATGCAATTTCAAAGGCATAAAACACCGCATCGAAGTTGTGGGCAAGGTAAACGGCGTAACTTACGTCGACGACAGTAAGGGCACCAACGTGGACGCGACGGTGAAAGCCGTGCAATCCATGCGCGAGGCGACTGTGCTTTTGTTGGGCGGCAAGGATAAGGGATATGATTATCTGCCTCTTTTCAATTCATTAAAAGAAAGCAGGGTAGTGCACGCCGTCCTTTACGGCGAAAACAGATTTAAACTTCTAAATGCGGCAATCAAAGCGGATTTTGTCAGCTTTTCGCTTTGCTCGGAGTTCGAAACGGCGGTCAGACTGTCGCAATATATAGCAAAATCGGGTCAAAGCGTACTGTTAAGTCCCGCAAGTTCAAGCTTTGACAGCTTCGCAAACTACGAGGAGCGCGGCGACGCGTTTAAAAAACTTGTGGAAGGTATGAATGAAGCCGTTGAAGAATAAAAAGAAAGCGGGAGATATCCCGCTTTTAATTTGCGTATTTTTAATGGCGTGCTTCGGGTGCCTTATGATTTATTCCGCAAGCTCGTATACCGCTTCGGTTCAGTACGGCGACAGTCTGTATTTTGTTAAAAAGCAATTGATAGGCGTCGTGCTCGGTACTGCGGCTATGATAGGCGCGTGTTTTTTACCCTATGAAAAACTGTTAAAGTTCAGGTATCCTGCGATAATTATCGCCGCCGTGCTTTTGGGACTTGTTTTTGTGCCGGGGATAGGTATAACAAATTACGGCGCGACCCGTTGGATAGGCTTCGGAGGGGTTACTGTTCAGCCATCGGAAATAGCGAAATACGCTTACGCGCTTTTCGTGGCGGCTTATTTTTCGAAAAATCACGAAAAGGTCAAAACGGTAAAAGGCGTGTTGCCCGTGCTTGCCGTCGGAATATGTTTCTGCGTTCTCATTATCATAGAACCGAATATGTCGATAACCATGTGCGTCGGGCTGCTTATGCTCGGTCTGGTTTTTTTAAGCGGAACTAATTTAAAAACTTTTTTGATAATTATTATTCCGTTCGCGCTCGCCGTGCCCGTTCTGATTATTCTCGAACCGTACAGATTACAACGACTGAGCGCGTTTTTAGACCCTTGGGCTTCGCCCAAGGACGAGGGCTACCAGCTCATTCAGTCGCTTTACGCTTTGGGCAACGGCGGGCTGTTCGGTACGGGGCTTTTCAAATCGACGCAAAAGTACAGATTTCTGCCGTTTGCCGAAAGCGATTTTATCCTTTCGATAATGGGCGAGGAGCTGGGGTTTATCGGGCTTTTGTTGTTTTTCGCGGCGTGCGGTTTTATAGTTTTCCGCGGATTTAAAATCGCCGCAAGCTGTAAAAACAGATTCGGCTTTTTGCTTGCCGCGGGCTTCACTATGGTATACGGGATTCAGGTGGTTATAAATGCGCTCGTCGTAAGCGGGGCTATTCCGCCCACGGGGCTTCCGTTGCCGCTTATAAGCAGCGGAAACACTTCGCTCATAATAACTATGGCGTCTATGGGCGTATTGTATAACGTGTCGCGGCAGGATTAACTTAAAACGCGAAATTTCCATATAATGGAGTATATTTTACATACTCGGAGTTAATATGGAAAAATACATTATAAACGGAGGAAACAAGCTATACGGAAGCGTCGGAATTCAATCTGCGAAAAATTCGGTGCTTCCTATACTTGCAGCGGCGGTTTTAACCGACGGTAAAGTTGAAATAATAAACGTACCGCAGATATCGGACGTGAAGAATATGGTAAAAATTCTTTCCTGCCTCGGTTGTAATGCGGTCTACGACGGTAATAATCTTACAATAGACAGCTCGTCGGCGGACAGCTGTGAAATCCCGAGCGCGCTTGCACACGAGCTGCGCTCTTCGGTCTTTTTGCTCGGTTCGGTAATTTCCCGCTTTCATTCTGCTAAAATCGCATATCCCGGCGGGTGCGATATAGGACTGAGACCGGTCGATTTGCATCTGACGGGTTTGAAACGTCTCGGCGTAAAAATTACCGAAAGGAACGGTTACATACTCTGCAAATGCGATAAGCTTGTAGGTAACGAGGTAATGCTCGATTGTCCCAGCGTCGGCGCGACGGAAAATATTATGCTCGCCGCGGTTAGGGCGGAGGGCGTTACCGTTATCCGCAACGCCGCGCGCGAGCCTGAAATAGAGGATTTACAGAACTTTTTAAATTCGATAGGCGCGAAAATCAATGGCGCGGGCAGCGGAACGATTGTTGTCGAGGGAGTAAAAAAACTTACGGGAGGGCAGTATGTGCCTATACCCGACAGGATAGAAGCGGGCACTTTTCTTATTGCCGCGGCTATGTGCGGCGGCGAAGTGGCAGTCGAGGGGGCGCGCACCGAAAATATAAGCTCGTTGATACATAAATTGCGGGAAAACGGTTGCAAAATAAGTATAAAAAGTGATACAAT
>DOCD01000182.1:12399-14565 GCA_003503945.1 Clostridiales bacterium
GAAGTATAAAAAGTGATACAATAATATTAGAAAATCACAAGAGGCTTACTTCGGTCAAAATGACCGAAACTCAACCGTATCCGGGCTTTCCTACCGATTTGCAGGCGCAGTACACGACCCTTTGCGGAGTGTGCGAGGGGCATTCGATTATTACGGAAAACCTTTTCGAAACGCGTTTCAAATACGTACCCGAGCTGCGCAAAATGGGCGCGGACATAACCGTCATAAACAGGAATGCGTTTGTGCGCGGCGTGGAAAGATACAAGGGCGCGACGGTTGTTGCGTACGATTTGCGCGGCGGAGCGGCTCTGGTGCTTGCGGGGCTTTCCGCAGAGGGAAGAAGCGAAGTGATTGACATTTCACATATAGACAGGGGGTACAGCTCTTTCGAACAGAAGCTGCGCACGCTCGGCGCGGACATCGTAAGAATTACCGTTTAGCATTATGAAGTATTTACGAAAGATAGTGGCTTTATTGATAGGCGTTGTGTTTTTTGCGGCTCTTATTATCAGCCTCGGCAGAATTTTCGCAATAAAAAACGTGAACGTGACGCTCGTAACTTATGCGGACGATTGCACCGAAAGCTACGGCGAAGCAAAACGCTCGCTTGAATCGTTCAAGGGCGAAAGTCTTCTGTTTTTAAGTGAAAAGGAGATAGTGGAAACTTTTTCCGCAAAAAACAGCAATTACGCGGTTGCGGTGTGCGAAAAAAAATATCCGTGCACTGTGAACGTAACGCTTAAAGAAAGACACGAGGTTTTCGCCGTATTTGTCGGCGGGTTGTATTCCATGTATGACAGCGACGGAAAGTATCTCAGAAGCAGTATAGATAACACGAACGTCAACGACGGCTCGCCCAACGTCGAGTTTACGGGGGTCGCCGTCGAAAAGGTACCCGAGCTTGCGATTGTCGCGGCGACGTTTAAATCGACCTTCAAAAGTCTGCGTTCGGTGGTGGCGAGCATAGGCATAGATTCGCGCCCCGACGTCGAGGGATATGTCGACAGACTGTATTTCAATATGCGTTGCGGGCTTAAAATCCGTATCGACGATTACGCCGACCGCACGGAAGAAAAGATACGTCTTGCGTACGAAAAATTCTGTACGCTGACCGACAGACAGAAATTGCGCGGCACGTTGAGAAGCTACCGTATCGGTGACGAAAACGGCATAATAAACGCCGATTATTCGGCTTCGTAATTTACATAAAAAACCATAAAAAAAAGCGGCCATAAAACCGCTTTTCTGCTTGATTTAGTTGACTTTGATTTTTGTCTATTATATAATTAAGTATATAGTCATTTCAAGTAAAAAGGCAACGGAGAAATATGCGCAAAAAAAGTGTGGCGTTATTGGATATACGCTCGTCCGAAATAACCGCGGTCGTCGGCGAACGGGGCGTAAACGATACGTTTATAATCAAAAGCAAATATTCCTGCGGTTACGACGGTTATGCGGAGGGCGAGTTTATCGACGGCGACGGCTTTGTTTGCGCGGTGAACTCGGCGGTAAAAAGCATACTTGCTTCAACCGGCGGTATAAAGCGTTTTTACGTCGGCGTTCCGGGCGAGTTTTTGAAGGTCGTAAATACCGACCGCGTTATGAGCTTTCAGTCAGCAAAAAAAATATCGCGGGGGGATTGCGAATTTTTAGCGAATATGGCGGCGCCTGCGGAGACCGACGGGTACAAAATTATCCGTCACAGTTGCCTTTATTACGTATTGTCGGACAAGCGTAGGATAATAAATCCCGTAGGTACGGTCAGCGACAGCTTGCAGGGCAAGTTCTGCTTTTATCTTTGCAAATCGTCGTTTGCCGATGCCGTTTTAAAAGCTTTCAAGAGATTTACGGGCATCGTTGAAATAAATTTAATTCCGCTTATTCACGCGGAGGCGATGTATCTTATCGAGCCGGAACAACGCGACGAATACGCGGTGCTTTTCGACCTCGGTTACATATCGTCGAGTTACAGCGTGGTTTGCGGAAACGGAATTGCGTTCAGCGAGTCGTTTTCAGTAGGTATCGGGCATATTGCCGTATATCTTATGAACGAGCTCGATATCCCTTTCGACGTGGCGACGGCTTTTCTTTCAATGGTCAACCTCAATGCAAAGGATACGTCCGGCAATATGGTCGAGTGTATCTACGATGGCAAAAGGTATAAAT
>DOCD01000182.1:14874-15453 GCA_003503945.1 Clostridiales bacterium
ACGATGGCAAAAGGTATAAATATTCCGCGATTTCCTTGCGCGAAAAAATCCGCGAAGGGCTTGACGGTATCTGTGAAACCATCGAGGAATGCAGGCAGAGCTTTTCCGGCAGAAACCTCGATTGCAAGACTATAAAAATTACGGGCGAATGCGTCAAAACGGTTCGCGGTACGGTGGAGCATATTTCAAACAGACTCGTAAAAAATCTTGAAGTTATCGCTCCGTCGGTGCCTTATTACGACAAACCTCAGTTTTCGTCGTTATTAAGTTTACTGAACACCGCGCTCGAAGACGCGGAAGCGGTATCGTTTTTCAACAAATAAACTTTCGGAGGGAATTATACAAAATGTTTAACGATTTAGCCTCGGTTTCGGGGAACACAAACTTCCCCGGCAGGGCGAGAATAAAGGTAATAGGCGTAGGCGGCGCGGGTAACAACGCGGTAAACAGGATGCTCGACGCAGGTATCAACTGCGCGGAATACTATGTTGTCAATACGGACAGTCAGATACTTGCCCTGTCGCCTTGCGAAAATAAAATTCAGATAGGCGGCGCGCTTACCAAGGGGCTTGGCGCGGG
>DOCD01000173.1 GCA_003503945.1 Clostridiales bacterium
AATAATATTTTATAATATGTATAAAATTATATTCGTTTTGTATATTTTTTAAAAACCGCATAAAGGAGGTATTTATGCAGAACCAAAAACGCTCTTTTACAATCCTTTCGCTCGTCCTCACGTTTTTATGCGCGCTGGTTTGCTTTACGATAACGGCGTGTAAGCCGGACGAACCCGAAAAGACTGAGGGCCCCGAAACGGGCGTATATTATTACGACGCGTCGGGTGAAGAATACCTTATCACGCTTAACAACGTGGATAAATTTGCGTTCGTCGTAAAAGGCGAAAACAAGTCGGGCACGTATACGCTTACCGACGGCAGACTCACGCTTTTGTTCAACGGTGAAGAAGCCGTTACGCTTGAAGCTACCATGAGTAAAGACGTAATTACGCTTACTTACGACGGCTCGGAAATGAGGTTTTTGAAAAAAATATATTATACCGTAACCTTCTCGACGGACGGCGGCAGCGCGGTCGACAGCGTGAAAGTTATAAACGGAAAAACAGTTGCGCGCCCCGCCGACCCCGTGCGTGCGGGCAGCGTATTTATGGGCTGGTTCAAGGACGGCGAATTCAAAACCCCCTTTGCGTTCGGCTCGGATATAATCACTGCCGATACGACCGTTTACGCAAGGTGGGGGGATAAGGTTGTAGGACAGACCGAATACGACGTTTCGTTTGACCTCAACTATTCGGGCGCCGTCAATCCCGAAAGCGTAAAAACAATAGGAGGCAAGGTGTACAATCTTCCCGTGCCCGCAAGAGAGGGTTATACTTTCGGCGGTTGGTGGATAAGCATGTACAACAATGCCGCGCTTTTGTCATATCCGTATACCGAGAATACGTTGCTCGGTGAAAATACCACGCTTTTCGCATACTGGAAAACTTCTTCCTCGAAAATCCCCGCGGTTACCGTTTCGGCAAGCGAAATTTCATGGGAAGCGATTCTCGGCGTGGGAACCTATCACCTGAATATTAAACAGGTTTACGACGCCGACGGAAACGTGCTTGGCGAAGCGAATTCTGTTTTGTCCGAAGATTTGAGCGCGACAGTAAAGCAGTTTGATTTTTCCGCGTTGCCCGCGGGCGGCTACATAGTGTCGGTTGCGGCCGACAACGGCGACCCTTGCGAAAGGCTGTTTGTCAACAGGGCGCTTAAACGCGTTTCGGTTTTCGAAGTGGTCGACCCGTCGACGTTAATTTTCAACAAGGTCGAAAACGCCGAAAACTACTCGATAACCGTCGAGTGCGGCAATCCTAACCACAATCATACCGATTTCAATCTTGGCAATTCCACCACGTATAATTTCGCCAACTGCGCTATGCGCGAAGGCGGCATAAAGTTTGTTGTAAAGGCGTCCGCAAGCGGCTATTCCTCGTCGTATTCGGAGCAGTTCGTATATGACAGGACGCTTGACAAAATCGACGGCGTAAGGTTTGACGAACAGACCGAAACGCTTTACTGGAACGCCGTTCCCAACGCGGGGCGTTACGTGGTTACCGTTTCTTACGGTGAAAACGAAAAGGAAGTAATAAACGTTGGCAATAAAACGAGTTTCAGCGTCAAGCACTTCGCACCCGTGGACGGCGGGCTGAAAATAAGCGTTTACCCCGCGACGAACGGGTACAACTCTTCCGAGCCCGTTGAATATGTTTACGTCAAAAAGACGCTTGCCGTGCCCGCGGATATACGCATAAAGGATATGACGTTAAGCTGGGAGGCGGTTAACGGAGCCACGGGCTATGAAATAAATATCGGAGGAGTGGTTCTTTCGACGACGGGCACAAGCTTCGATCTGACCGATAACAGACTTTCCTGGACGGCTGAAAAATATTATACGCTTAGCGTCAGGGCAACGGGCGCCACGAACTCGCTTTGGAGCGACGAACAGGATATCCGTTACGTTGCAATGTTCTCGACGCTGTCTTACGGCGGCAGCGTTCTGTCGTGGGGGCACGTCGTGGGTGCGGATTATTATGAAGTAAAAATCAACGACGGTACGCCTTTCGTTGTAGGCGACGGCACAAACTTTGCCGAGATTACTTTTACCGTTCCCGGCGAAAACGAACTTTTCGTGAGGTTTATCGACGGCGACGACGTATCGGGTTGGGTGAGCGTGAACGTGTTTGTTTACACCGTATCGCTTGACAGCCGCGGTGGCAGCGCGGTTGCCGACGTTTATAAAGCTATGGGCGATAAGATGAATCTGCCCGAGCCCGAAGCGGAGGGCGGTGATTTTGCAGGCTGGTACAACGTTCCCGGCGGCGCCGAAAGCAACGGTTCGCCCTACCTTGACGATATTTTCGTGGGCAACGGCGATTTGTATCTGTACGCTTATTACACCCCCAAAAAATATACGGTTTCGTTCGATACGGGCGTTGACGGTATCGCGTTAAACGACAAAGAAGTTTTGTACAATAGGAATTTCCAGTTCGAGGTACCTTTCAATCCCGACGTTACAAAGACGTTCGGCGGTTGGTTCACTGCCGAAGACGGGGCGGGTGCACAACTTACCGACGAAAAGGGCAAAAGCCTTGCGGGCTGGCCTTTTGCGGAAAATACCACGCTGCACGCTTTCTGGCGGGATCTGGCGCTCAATTACGAACTTACAAACGTTGGCAGTACGAGAGGCTATATGGTTACTGCGAGTGGTAGTTCGCTTGACCGTAGGGAGATAATCATTCCTCAAACTTACAGAGGCCTTCCCGTTATAGCGGTCGGACCCGACGCGTTTAAATATAACTCGGTTATTGAAGAGATAACTATACACAACACGATTATGGAAATAGGTATTTCCGCGTTCGACGGTTGCGAGGGCTTGCAGGCGGTCAATATAACCGAAGTCCCCGGCAATACAATGATAAGATATTATTCCGCCGACGGCGTGCTGTTCGATAAAGGCTCGTTTGATTCCCAGACGGACGGAAACGCTTCGATAATGTGCGTACCTATGTCTAAGGTCGGTACCTTTACGATTCCCGACGGGATAACGACAATAACGGCAGGCGTTTTCAAAAACAGGAAAATTTCCACGGTCAATATTGCCGCTTCGGTAACCCATATCGGCGATAAAGCGTTTGAAAATTGCGTGAACCTTTCCGCAGTGAGTTTTATCGACGCAGATAAGGCCGGGTTGCCTTTGACTATAGCTTCAAAGGCTTTCGTCGGCTGTACCGCCCTTACCGAAATAACGCTTCCCAGGCGTCTTTCAAGTATTCAGCTTAAAAGATACGAATTAAAGAGCGAAACTGCGTCTATAGATGCATACGTTGATACCGATATAACAAAGGACAGTACGACTGATTCCTTTGCGGGCTGTACTTCGCTTGTAAAAGTAAACGTCGCCGCGGGCGGCAGCAACTACGCGACGGAAGACGGCGTATTGATGGACGCAGCCAAAACCAAAATTCTTTACGTGCCCGCCGGCAGAAGCGGCAGCTATTCGGTGCCCGCCGGCATACAGTCGATTGAGGACGGAGCGTTTTTAAAAACTTCCATAGAAGAAGTCGAGCTGCCCGCGTGGGTCACGGAAGTAGGCGAATGTGCGTTCTATAACTGCGATAAGCTCGTTTCCGTCAGCTTCACTTCGAGCGGCGGGCGTGCGATAACGATAGGTAAATACGCGTTCAGGCAGTGCACTGCGCTTGCGGAGCTCACTTTCGACGACGGCATAAACGTGCAGACGATACAAAGAGGCGCTTTCCTCGATTGTTCCGCGCTGACGGAGGTAACTCTTCCCGCGGCGTTGACCCTTATCGACGATTACGCTTTCCGCAATTGCTCCTCGCTTGTCAGTATGACGATAACCGACGCCGGCTCGGATAATTTGCTTACTTTCGGCAAGGAGATTGTGGGCAACTGCTCGAAGCTTAAAAGCTTCTACGTTCCCAGACAAGCAATAAACTTCCCCTCGTTTTCGGGCAATGGTGCGCTTACCGATATAACTATAAGCGATAAGAACCCCAACTTTGCGGGCGGATCCGCAACCGATATCGTGTACGATAAAACGGGTACGAAATTATTGCTTTATCCGCTTTTGGGTGAACCCGAATTTGTCGTACCCGAAAACGTGACCGAAATAGGCGAGAATGCTTTTAAAGGCAGGTCGATACAAAAAATAACCATAGGCAAAAACGTGACGAAGATAGGCGAGGGGGCTTTCTCGGGCTGTCTTGACCTTGAAGAAGTTATATTCGAAGCGGGCACGGCAAACCTTACGATAGGCGCAAACGCATTTGAAAAATGCCCGTCGCTTTCAAGCTTCACGGTTCCTGCGCGCACTACTTCGATAGGCGCCTCGGCGTTCTCGTTACAGTATAAAGATAACAAGGATAACTTAAAGTATTACGCTACGGGTTTTGAAAGCATTACCTTCGAAGACGGTATAAAGCTTACGTCTTTAAGCGACGGCTTGTTTATCGGAGCGCACTTTACTTCGATAACGATTCCCGCTTCTGTCACCGTAATAGGCGACAACGTGTTCTATAATACGGATATAATTACCGTTAATTTTGCCGACGGTTGCAAACTTAAAACTATCGGCGGCGGCGCTTTCCAAAACACCGGTTTAACCGAAATAACCATTCCCAAAACGGTTACGGAAATATATCCTTACGCTTTCTCCGGTTGTTCAAACCTTGCAAGCGTTGAGTTCGAGGCGGGCGGCACGGAAGATTTGAATCTCGATATGATGTACGTCGACCCCGAAGGCGGTTTCTCTACGACTACGGGTAACGTGTTCTATGGGTGCACTTCGCTTATCGAAATCAATCTTCCCGCACGAACGGTCGCTCTCGGAGAGGGGACCTTCGCCAGATGCTCCAAGCTTAAAACGGTTACGTTTACGGGCACCGGCGAGGAAAGCAGATTAAAATACATAGGAGAAAAGGCGTTCCAAAGCTCCGCTATCGAGCAAATCGTACTGCCCAAATCCTTAAACAATCAACCTCGGATTAATTTTGCATCGGATTACGGTCTCGAACCGTATTACGTGCTTGCTGTAGGTGAAAGGGCGTTCTTATACTGCGATAAGCTTCAAAAAGTCGAGTTCGAAGCGGGCGGAACGGGCAAAGTTACGCTGGGCGACGGTGTGTTCTACGAGTGCAAAGCGCTTACAGAGGTCATTTATCCCGCGACTCTTTCCGAGTACGAGGTGGACGGCGGCGACAATATCCCCGTTTTCGGAGAGGATTTGTACTGGCTTTGCGCAAAACTTGCTTGCATTACGGTAGAGGAAGGAAACGCATATTATGCGTCGTACGACGGAGTGCTTTACAAAGCCGACTTCACGGAATTAGTGAAATGCCCCGAAGCGAAATCCGGCACGCTCGACTTGCACGACAGCGTAACCAAGATAGGCAAGTATTCGCTTGAAGATTGCAGCCTTATAACCACGCTTAAAATTCCCGCGGCGTTCCCCGATTTCAGCAGCGCTATGTTCGAAGATCTGACGGGTCTTACCACGCTTGAAATAAAGGGCGACAGCGATATTTACCAAACCTACGGCGGCGCGCTTTTCAATAAGGATCTGACTACCCTTTACAGCGTACCCGTAAACAGAACCGAAGCTTTCGAAATACCCTCGTCGGTAACAACGATTGCTACGGGCGCGTTCAAGGGCAGCAAGATATCTTCGCTTACCTTTGCCGCCGGCGACGCAGACCTTACAATCGAGGCAAGCGCTTTTGAGGGTTCGTCTATAACGTCGGTAGCATTGCCCGCAAGGCTCGTTTCCCTCGGTGAAAGGGCGTTTATGTCAAGCAAATCGCTTACAACGCTCACCTTTGCCGATGGTTGCAAGCTTACCGCAATACCTAACTTCGCCTTCGCGGAGTGCAGTGCGCTAACCGCAATCCGTATACCCGCAGGGGTAACGGGGCTTCCCGCGGCTAAGGCGGTGGAGGTGCCCGACTGGATAGGAACCAAAACCGAGTATTACAGCGCATTCAGTAAATGTACTTCGCTTCAGAGCGTCACATTCGAAAACGGTTCCGTCCTCGAAAAAATCGGTGAAAAGTGTTTCTATGACCTTTCCGCTCTCGAAACGGTCGAAATTCCTTCGACGGTGACGGAAATAGGCGCGTCTGCGTTTGAAAAAAGCGGACTCAGAACGGTAGTCATACCCGCAGGCGTTGCAAAGATTGCACCCAGAACATTCTATTATACCAGAAATCTTGCGGGCGTTACGTTTGCAAACGGCAGCATCTGTAACGAAATAGGCGCAGAGGCGTTCTATTATAGCACGTTGACCGAATTCATAGTTCCTTCAGAGGTTGTTACCATTGCGGATTCCGCATTTTCGTCCTGCTATACGCTCGCTTCGGTTACTTTTGCCGGCAGCAAGGTGGCGACGATAGGGGTCAAGGCGTTCACAAGCTCGGGGCTTAAACAGTTTACCTTCCCCTCGGGCGTAACCGTTGTATCGGAGCAGATGTTTTCTCATTGTTCCGAGCTCGAATCGGTGACATTTAATAACGCGATTACGAAAATCGATGAAATGGCGTTTTATAATTGTACGAAGCTTACTGTAATCGATTTGCCCGGCAGCTTAACCGCTATGGAAGAGCTCTGCCTCGGTAAGACGGGTATTACAGAATTTATTCTTCCTGCAAAGGTAAATAAAATATCCAACCGTATGTTTGAGAATTGTGCTTCTCTCACGAGCGTCAAGCTCCATAACTCGCTCGTATCGATAGGTGCAGGTGCATTCGACGGCTGCAAGAGCCTTATGTCGCTCGATCTGCCTTCTAATGTAACGCAGATAGGAGACGGCGCGTTCTCCGGTTCGGGCATAGAAAATCTGACAATAGCTTCCAACAATACGGCTTTCAAAATTAAAGACGGAGTGCTCTTTGATAAGACAGAAACTACAATCGTTTGCGTTACCCCCGCAAAAACGGGCTCGTATACTATCCCTAATAACGTAACGGTCGCGCGGAACGCGTTCAAAGGCTCTATGCTTACCGAGGTTATCGTCGGCAGCGGCGTAAAAATAGGGCAGTATGCGTTCAACGGTTCAAATATAAGTAAACTCGTCATAGGCGACGGGGTGACCATAGATATGTGGGCGTTCGCTTCATGCAGACAGCTCGAAACTATCGATTTCGACCAATACGCGACAAGTGCAAGTATTGCTATAAAGGCGTTTGAAAACTGTACTAAGTTGCAGAAGCTCGAAATCAATAAGCCCTGGCTAAAATTGACGATAGTAAGCGGCGAAGTTGAAGGAGCGTTTTCCGGTTGCAGTTCGCTTACTTCGATTGATATAACCTGCTCCGAGCTCACCGTTGGATACAAGACTTTCGATGGCAGTTCGCTGACTTCTGTCAAAGTCAATGCAAATAAGGTTGTATTTGATAATAAGTCTTTCTATAACCTTCCGTCCATTCAGACGATTGATATCACGGGCAAACAGTCGGTGGAAATCGGAGAAATGGCATTCGAAGTCGATTACGATTCCGATACGGCTGCGCTTCAAAGCATTATAGTTACTTCTCCCGCAATTACGGTCAACGGAAGTGCGTTCAGGTACAATACCAACCTCAAAACGGTTGATTTTAATGCGGTTGACAGCATAAAAATAGGCAATTACGCTTTCTCGGGGTGCTTATCGCTTCAACAGGTTTCGTTCGTCGCGACCGGCGATACTTCCGTAGCGGAATTCGGAAGAGAAGTTTTCTATTCTGATAAGGGTGCTTACCTTAAAGACGAAAACGGCGATTACATTATGGACGACAAATATAACTTTGTTTACGACGATACCTATTACAGCTGCAAAAAACTTACCGACGTTGAAATTTCGGCATCGGATATAAAACTCGGTTACTATATGTTCAATTACTGTACTTCGATTAAAGAATTCGTTATAACAGACGCGTATTCGTACGTTAACCTAGGCGCGTTCGGACACTGGACGGGCGAGCAGAAGATTTTGATAACCAAAACCGCTGCGGAAGTCGCTAACTCCGGTTGGGACGAAAACTGGCGGGAGGATTGCGAAGCGGAAATCGAGTTCGGGTACGTCCCCGAAGCATAAACCGAAAACTTTATAGTTTAACAATATTTGTAACATAATAACAGTCGGCGGTTAAGTCGGCTGTTATTACAGTTTTACGCCGCTGTTTTTTTATGGAAATATAAAAATTTCACAATAATTTAGGTGACAAATATAATCACTATGATGTATAATAATTCATATAGCATAATAGGACTATATATATTAGGAGGATAAACCGTATGAAAAATATGAATTTATTCAAAAAATATCAATCAAAAATGATTGTCGAAGCCGCGGTAAAAGCGGCGGTTTGCGGGCTCGTTGCGGGGTTTGCCGTAAACTTTATTACGGCGCTTATCTCCTGGCTCTGCGACTATTCGGCGGGACTCTGGCTTTCGATAGGTCTGGGGCTCGGCGTTGCGTTGGTTTGCGGGGTCGTTTTGTATTTCGTTAAATTCCGCCCCACCGAGCAGGAAATCGCCCGCAGGGTAGACGCGCTCGGGCTTGAAGAGCGTATGGTAACCATGCTCGAATTTGCAGAGGACGATTCTTACATCGCGCGCCGTCAGCGTGAAGACGCAGCCGCTCATGCGGCAGCCACGGGCGCGGGATGTCTCAAAATACAGGTATCAAAAGTTCTTATCGGCGCTGTGTGCGCTTCGGCTGCCTGCGGCATTGCCATGACGACGGTGCAAGGGCTTACGGCGGGCGGCGTTATCCCCGGCTTCGGCGAACTCGTCGAACCTCAGGAGGATCCGCTTTCGGTTCAGTACGTAGCGGAAGTAGGCGGATTTATAGACGGCAACGAAGCTCAGCTTGTCCTTTTCGGAGAATCGTGCGAGCCTGTTATGGCAGTCGCCGACGACGGATACGTATTTGTGGGCTGGGACGACGGCGTCGACGAGCCTTTCAGGGAAGACTTTGATATTACCGACGATTACGTTATAACCGCTCTGTTCGAGAAAATGGAGGGCGAGGGTAACGGCCCTGGCGACGGCAACGGCGACGTTCCCAGCGACGAAGGCGGCTTGCCTACCGATAAACCCGGCGAAGAAGGCGGCGAAGCGGAAGGCGGCGAGGGCAACGATAACGGCGACAACGGTAACGGCGGCGGCGACGGCGAAGGCGGCAGCGAAGACGGCGAGCCTTCCGACGGCGGCAAGGGCCCCGGCGCGGGCGGTCAGTATAAGCCCGGCAATCAGGTCATCGACGGCGAAACTTATTACCGTGACGTTTTCGAAGAGTACTACCAGAAGGGTATGGAGTACATTACGGGTAACGACGATTTGACCCCCGAAGAGAAAGAGGCGATTGAAAAATTCCTCAACGGACTTAAATAAAAAAATATAAAATTAAAATATACGAGGTAATTCATGTTAGCAGAAGAAAACATCAAACAGTTCAGTGA